>DAINSJ010000095.1:0-6657 GCA_036741375.1 Candidatus Limnocylindrales bacterium | reverse complement strand
TGGCTCCATCGGCGGGCACGGCGGCCACCGCTCCGGCACCAAGCTGAGATCGATCTGCGGCCTCAGGCGCGGTAGGCGAGGCGGTTCCGTCTCATGTTGCGACTTGGCTGCCCTGGAGGTCCCAGGCGCGTCCCGCTCGTCATCGGCGTGACTCGATTTGAGTGCCAGGTTGATGCGGCGCCGGGTTTCGGCCCAGGCCATGTCGCGCACCCGTTTGAGGAGGGTGACCTACGGCGGTGAGGGTCATCCCGGCCCGGGATCGGGTGAACAGCCGCACTCCGAGCTGGCTCTCGAGCTGCTTGATCAGCGCCGGCTGGGACACGAACAGCCGCGTCGCCGCGCGGGTGAGGTTGCCTTCGGCAGCGACGGCGGCAAAGGAGTCGCTCTTCGGCCGAGGGGCGTCGTTCGGACCGTCTGCCGCGACCACGAACTCGAGCTTCACCTGGGTGGTCGTCGCGGGTGACGGGCATCAGAATCACCGCGCTCGCGGCCTGTCAATCTTCGGCATCGCGCCGCTGTGTTTGGGCGAGTGCGCGCCGAGCCTCGGCGCTGGCCTTCATCCCGTCGCCCATGCCCGACATGGCCGCCGGGCCAGTTCGAGCCGACTTGCGTCTGGCCTTTTCCTGCCGGGCTTCGAGTCGGGCCGCCATGCGGGCGGCGAGGCCGGCTTCCTGCCCCTGGTCGGAGGGGAAGTAGTAGCGGCGCCCCAGCTCATGGAGTTTGTCGGGCAGGTATTGCTGGGCGAGATCGTCGCCCTCGAACTCGTGGGGGTTGCGGTAGCCACTCCCGTCGCCCGTGTCGCGCTTCTGTCGGCCGGTGGCGGCGCGCAGGTGCTTGGGGACGGGGAGTGAACCGTGCTCGAGCACATCGGCCATGGCGGCGGAGTAGGCCCGACCGGCAGCATCCGATTTCGGAAGCACAGAAAGTAGGGTCGTCGCCTGGGCGAGCGCGTACTGCGCTTCGGGCAGGCCCACCCATTCGAGCGCATCGGCGGCCGCGACCGCGACTTGCAGGGCTCGCGGGTCCGCGTTTCCGACGTCCTCGGAGGCGCTGATGATCAGTCGCCGGGCGATGAACTTCGGATCCTCGCCGGCGGCGATCATCGCCGCGAGCCAGTAGAGCGCGCCGTCGGGATCGTTGCCCCGGAGGCTCTTGATGAACGCCGAGACGGTGTCGTAGTGGCCGTCGCCAGCCCGGTCATAGGCGAGGATCCGCTGCTGCGCGGCGGCCTCGATGTCCGCCAGACGCGGCGAGACGTGGCCCTCCTTGTCGCGGACGCCTTCTTCCTCCGCGAGTGCCACCGCGCCCTCGAGGACATTCAGCGCGACCCGGGCATCGCCGCCCGAGATCGAGACGAGGTGCGCGAACGGCTCGTCGGCGAGCGCGACGCCGCCCTCGGGCCCGAGCTCGCCGGCCAGCCCCCGCTCGGCGTCTGACAGCGCGCGTCGGACGACCACGCCGATGTCGTCGTCGGTCAGCGGCTCGAGGCGCCAGACCCGAAGCCGCGAGAGGAGCGCGGAGTTGACCTCGAAATAGGGGTTCTCGGTCGTCGCGCCGATGAGGGTGACCGTGCCGTCCTCCACGTGCGGCAGCAGCGCGTCCTGCTGGGCCTTGTTGAAGCGATGGATCTCGTCGATGAAGAGGACGGTCCGCTGGCCGTTGAGCGCGAGGTGCTCCTGCGCCGCGGCGAGGCCCGAGCGAACCTCCGCGACGCCCGACATGACGGCGGAGAGGGTCGTGAACTCGGCGCCGATCGCGGCCGCGAGCAGGCGAGCGAGCGAGGTCTTGCCGGTTCCGGGCGGGCCCCAGAGGACCATCGAGCCCAGGTGGCCGCGCGCGATCGAGCGCCGAATTGGCCCGCGCTCGCCGACGAGGTGCTCCTGCCCCACGAATTCCTCGAGCGTCCGCGGCCGCATCCGCGCGGCGAGCGGCTGCCGCTCGGCCGGGGGCTGGAACAGCGCCTCGGGGCGCGCCCCGGTCAGGCGTGAGGAGGAGCGAGGAGATGGCACCGAGTGAGTCTACGGGGCTAGAGCGTGATGACTCCCATCACGTTGATCAGGATCGCGAGGACGGCGAGGATCGCGACCATGAGGCCACCGGTCAGCAGGATCCGTCGGACATCGCGGGCGACGTAGGCGTACTCGTGGGCGGCGCGAACCGAGAGAGGAGCGTTGACATCGCCGGCGAGGACGTTCGCCTCGGGCGAGTGGCCACGGGCTCGACGTCGAATCGACTCGGCGATGGCGGCTCGTTCTCGGGCCGTGACCTCGGCTTCGAGCTCAGCCGCTCGCTGGACTTCGGCCTCGGTCAGGCCTGACGTTCGGACGACCGGGTGCGCTCCGGCTGGGCGATCCAGGTCGATGTCGACGTCGGCCGGGATGGCCCCATCGGTGCTCGCGAGCGGGGCGCGCGTCGGCGGGGTCTTCAGCGGTCGGCTCGAGCTGGGTCTGCGCCCCGAGGGGCGGCCTGCGTAGCGAGTTCGTTTGGCCATGAGCCGAGGGAGTCCTCCGGAGATCGAAGCGGGCGGGATCGTGCCACGCGCCGTCGGCCGGGAGGATACCACCCGGGTACCGGACGCTAGACTCCGGACGACCGCACGAGGACCGTTCCAATCGACCTGCATGCCTTCGTCAGCGCCAATCTCGATGCCCTCATCGGGGGCCTTCTCATCGTCGTCGCCATTCTCGCCGTCGCCTTTCTGGTGCTGCTTCGCCAAAGCGGTCGGCTGGCCCGCCGGCTCGACGCGATCACGCGCGGCAGCGACGCGCAGAGCCTCGAATCCGTGCTCGGCTCGCACCTCGAGCGGGTCCGCGCGGTCATCGTCGATGTCGACCGGCTCGCTGCCCGGACAGCGATTCTCGAGCGCGACGTGCGCCAGTCACTTGGGCGTGTCGGCATCGTTCGCTACAACCCGTTCGAGGAGACTGGCGGCAACCAGAGCTTCGCTCTGGCGGTCCTCGACGGCAACGGCGACGGGTTCGTCGTCAGCAGCCTCCATGCTCGAGCGGGAACGCGCGTCTACGCGAAGGCGGTAAAGGCCGGGGCAGCCGAGTCGGCGCTGTCCGACGAGGAGGCCGCCGCCCTGCGCGAGGCGCTCGCGCGACCCGCTCCGGCTGCGGCTCGCTGACGCGATTCCCGAGGTCTGCGACCTGACGACGAGCGCCATGCCACCAGAGCTGTCACGACGCAGAGCCATCGTTCGAGCATGCCCCCAGTGAGCCGCACCTCGCTCCGCCGCCGGCCTCGTCCCCTCGAGCAGATTCCGGTCTGGCACGGCTTCGGAGTCACCCCGACCGTTGGCGCCGAGGCACCCGAGAACGAGGGCCTCGCGGATCTCATGCGCGGCCTCAACGCGGATCAGCGTCGGGCCGTGACCCATGGCGAGGGGCCGCTGCTCGTCGTCGCCGGCGCAGGAACAGGCAAGACGCAGGTCATCACTCGGAGGATCGCCTGGCTGATCGCCACGCGCCGCGCGAAACCGTCGGAGATCCTGGCGCTGACGTTTACTGACAAGGCCGCCGAAGAGATGCAGCTCCGCGTCGACCAGCTGGTGCCGTACGGCTATACGGACACCGCGATCTCGACGTTCCATGCGTTCGGCGACCGGCTCATTCGCGAGCACGCGTTCGACCTCGGCCTGTCGCCCGACGTGCGGGTCCTGTCGCGGCCGGAGGTCGTCGTCTTCCTCAAGGAGCGACTCTTCGACCTCGACCTGGCCGAATACCGGCCGCTCGGCGACCCCGGCCGCTTCCTCGGGGCGCTCGCAGCGCTATTCGCGCGTTGCCGCGACGAGGACGTCTCGCCGACTCGGTATCTCGAGTACGCCGACCAGCTCGCCGTCGAAGCCGCCCGCGCCGAGCTGGCGATCGCAGGACCTGATGCCGGAGAAGCAGACCGCGAGGCCGCGATAGCCCTCGCCGAGGAGGCGCGACGGCAGCGCGAGCTGGCGAACGCCTACGCCCGCTATACGCAGCTCATGAGCGCGCACGGTGCGATCGACTTCGGCGACCAGGTCTCGATGGCCTTGCGCCTCCTGCGCGACTCAGCCGCGGTCCGCACCGCCATCCAGGCCCGCTACCGGTACATCCTGGTCGACGAGTTTCAGGACACGAACCGGGCCCAGTCGGAGCTCGTCGCGATCCTCGCCGAGCGGCATCGGAACGTCACCGTGGTCGGCGACGACGACCAGTCGATCTACCGGTTCCGGGGCGCGGCGATCAGCAACATCCTCGAGTTCCGGGAGCGTTATCAGGGTGCTCGGACGGTCGTGCTGCGACGGAACTACCGCTCGCTCGCGCCGATCCTCGATCGGGCCCATCGACTGATCCGCTTCAACGATCCGGATCGGCTCGAGGTCCGCGTCGGGATCTCGAAGCGGCTCGTCGCCGAGCGGTCGCGGCCAGACGCGCCCCCGGTGCGACACGTGGCCTTCGCGGACGGCGCGGAGGAGGCCGACTGGATCGCCGATGAGATCCGGCGTCGGATCGCGACCGGCACGCCACCCCGTGACCACGCGATCCTGGTTCGCGCGAACGCCGACGCCGACCCGATCCTGAGGGCATTGAACGCGGCGGCGGTCCCGTGGCGGTTCTCGGGAACATCGGGCCTGTATGCCCGCCCTGAGGTCCGGCTGCTGCTTGCTCTGCTGCGGACGGTCGCCGATCCAGGCTCGAGTGTCGACGTGTATGCGCTGGCCGCCTCGGAGCACTACGACGTGCCGGGCGAGGACCTGAGCCTCGTCATGTCGACCGCCCGGCGACGACACCGGACGGCGTTCGAGGTCCTCGAGGAGCTCGAGACCCAGCCGGCGACCCTGCGCCTGTCGGACGCCGGCAAGGCCGCCCTGACGCGCCTTACCCGCGACATCCGGCGCTATCGAGACCTGGCCCATCGGCGGCCCGCCGGCGAAGTCCTCTACGCCTTCCTTCGCGACTCCGGTTGGCTCACGGCGCTTGCCCGGGCGGCGAGCGTCGCCGCGGAGGAGGCGCTCGCCAACGTTGCGCGCTTCTTCGATATCGTCCGGACGCAGTCGGCACTGCTCGCCGACGACCGCGCCATCTTCCTCGCGCGCCACCTCGCGACGTTGATCGAGGCCGGCGATGATCCGGCCACCGCGGACCCCGACCCAGACGTGGACGCCGTCGCCGTGATGACCGTCCACAAGGCGAAGGGCCTCGAGTTTCCGGTCGTGTTCCTTCCCGGCCTCGTGGCCGATCGATTCCCGGCGCGCGGCCGGCGCGAGTCGCTGGCGCTGCCGGTCGAGCTCGTCGACGAGGTGCTGCCAGAAGGGGACGGCCAGCTCCAGGAGGAGCGGCGGCTGTTCTACGTCGCGATGACCCGGGCACGGGACGAGCTCATCCTCAGCCATGCCGCTGAGTCCGCGGGCGGCCGTGCGCGGCGAATCTCGCCGTTCGTCGTCGAAGCGCTGGACCTGCCGGCCGCGACGGCAGCCGGCAGCGGCGCCATGTCCACCGGCGCGCTCGCGCGAATCGCGGCGATGGAGCCCGCCGGCGACGTCCCCGAGCCGGCCCGGGTTCCGATCGCGGGGCCACTCCTCCTCAGCCACTCCTCGATCGACGACTACCTGACGTGCCCGCTGAAGTACAAGTACAGTCAGGTGCTGCGGGTCCCGACGCCGCCGCACCACGCCCTGATCTACGGCTCGGCCCTGCACAAGGCGGTGCAGGAGTTCCATCGGGCCCATGCCCGCGGGGTGGTGTTGTCGGAGACCGAGCTTTTCGCGGTCTTCGATGCCGCTTGGTCGAACGAGGGCTTCGTGTCCCGCGAGCACGAGACCGCACGCCTCGAAGCGGGTCGGGACGCATTGCGCCGATTCCGCCTCGCCCAGCTCGAGCCGGACGCCGTGATCCCCGCATGGGTCGAACGGGAGTTCTCGTTCTCGATGGGTGGCGACCGAATCCGGGGTCGGTTCGATCGCGTCGACATCGTGCCCGAGGACCGCGCCGAGGGCGCCGCGGCGGAGGATCTCGCGATGGCCGCGATGGCCCGTGCCGACGTTGTCGAGCCGATGCTAGATCTCCTCGGGCGGGAGCGGGTGACGATCACGGACTACAAGTCGAGCGACGTCCGGGATCCGGTCAAGGCACGGCAGCGTGCGCGGGAGTCGCTCCAGCTCCAGATCTACGCGATGGCGTACGAAGCGATGACCGGCCGCCTGCCGGACGCCGTACAGCTCCACTTCCTCGACTCGGGGCTCGTCGGCCGCGCAGACGTGGACCCAAAGCGGCTGGACAAGGCGCGCGAGAAGATCGCCGGGGCCGCAGCCGGGATCCGGGCCCGGGACTACACCCCCAAGCCAACCACGATGGCGTGCACCTACTGTCCGTTCCGGGACATCTGCCCGTCGAGCGTGGCCCGGTGAGGCCGGAGGGCGCGTGAGCGAGCCTCGGCTCGCCGTCGAGGCCGTCTCCTTCGATTTCGGCAACACCCTCGTGCGCGTCGACCGCGCCGGACTCCGAACCGTGATCCAGCGCACGGCCGACGCGCTGCTCGCCCGCGCGACGATCACGGATGTGCCGTCGTTCCTCTCGGCCTGGTCGGAGGAGCGCGATCGCCAGTTCCGTGATGAGGTGCCGAAGCTCCGCGAGGTCGACATGAGCCAGCGGATCGTCCGAGTGCTGGCGCGCCTTCGCGGCT
>DAINSJ010000094.1:0-6658 GCA_036741375.1 Candidatus Limnocylindrales bacterium | reverse complement strand
CAAGGCGGCCGAGGCGATGCTCGCCCAGGAGACCGCCGCGCAGCGCAACGGCGAGGCGGCGCTCGAGCAGCTCGAGCGCGACCGAGACGTCCTCTCGACGGCCCGCGAGCGCCGGGCCGGCGCCGAGGCCGATCTCGTGGAGAAGCGCTCGCTCCTCGACAAGGCGCGGGTTGCCGAGCGGCTCCAGGTCGAACGGGACGTCGCGAAGCAGCGCTTCGAGCGATACCGCTCCGCGGTCGAGGTCAGCGAGCAGATCGCGAGCCTCGAGGACGCGCATCCGTCGAAGATGGAGCTGCCGCACCTCCGAGAGATCCTCGCCAAGGTCCGCGAGGCCGATGTCCGGATCCGCGAGCTCAAGGCGCAGCTCGCCGGCGAGGTCGACGTCAAGGAGATGGATATCCAGGAGCCGACCCCGCGGGCCTGGCGGCCGACCGCGATCGCGGCGATGGTCCTGATCGTCGCGGCGGCGTCCGTGATCGCCCTCGATCGGCTGGGCCTGTTCCCGCTGGCGATCCCGACGGTCACGATCGCCGGCTCGGGCTCGCCGCTCGCGCTCGCGGGGCCGCTCGTGCTCGGCGGCCTGCTCCTGCTCTTCGGCGTCGTCCTCGCCCTCGTGGGTCGACGGCAGCGAATCCGGGCGGCGGACTTCCGCCGGACCCGCGACCTTCGCGAAGCCGAGATCGAGAGAAGGCTGCGCGGCCGTTCGATGATCGAGCAGGAGCTGAACATGGCCGAGGTCCTGCTGTCGAACCAGCTCTCGTCGATCGAGCTGCCCGATCTCGCCGCCGTCCAGGCGCTCGTCGAGGCCGAGGAGGCCCACATCACCAACATCCTGCGGCTGAGGGCTCAGCTCGAAGGGCTCGTCGGCCGCGAACCGGGCGAGACGCTGCCCCAGCTGCGGGACGCGGCGGCCCACGAGATCGAGCAGAAGTCGGGGGCCCTTGAGGAGCTCGGGCCGATTGCGTACGAAGCGCGCGCCCGAGAGCGCCTCGAGGTCGAGGTCGTCGACGCCGACCGCACGCTGGGCGTCATGCGTGACGAGGAGGCTGGCGCGCGAGCCCGGGTCGAGCAGAACGCCACGGATGCCGAAGAGGTCGCCGGACATGCCGAGAAGGCCGAGCTGTGGGCAGAGCAGCTGGCCGCGGTGCAGCGCCGCGCCCGGGTCTACGACACGACGCTCAAGGCCCTCGAGGCCGCCGAGCGGGCGACGATCCGGACCGCGACGCGCTATCTCGAGCAGCGGATGGTCGTCGACCTCGAACGGGTCACGGCCGGTCGCTACCGCCGGGTCCAGGTCAACGACGAGGATCTCGGCATCAAGGTCTTCGCGCCCGAGCGGGACGACTGGGTCGACGTCTCGAGCCTCAGCCAGGGCACGCTCGATCTCGTGTATCTCGCGGCCCGGATCGGCCTCGTCCGCCTCGTCACCGGGGATCGGCGGCCGCCTCTCGTTCTCGACGACCCGTTCGTGACCCTCGACGACGCCCGGGCCGAGCGGGCGCTGGCGCTCCTCAAGGAGATCAGCGCCGACTTCCAGGTCATCTACCTGACGACCTCGGAGCGGTACGACTCGACGGCCGACGCCGTCTGCGTTCTCGACGGCCCCACGGCAGTGACCCCGGAGCCCGTCGCCGCTGCCTGAGCGGCGCCCGGAGGCCGAGCCGTGATCCCCGCGTCGCTGAGCGTCATCGTCCTCGGCCTGACGTCGTCGATCGTCTGGGGTGTGTCGGATTTCCTCGGCGGCCTCGCGAGCCGGCGGGCGCCACTGTTCGGCGTCCTCGTCGGCGCCCAGCTCATCGGCCTCGCGATTGCGGCGCCGGTCGCCGTGCTGCGCGGCGAAGGTCAGCCTCTGCCGGTCGATGTCGCGTGGTCGGTCGTCTCGGGGCTCATCGGGGCCGTCGGGATCGGCTGCCTGTACCGCGGGCTTGCCGTCGGGCGGATGGGCGTCGTCGCGCCGGTCACGGGGGTGCTCGTGGCGGTGATCCCCGTCCTCGCCGGCATGGTGCTCGATGGCGTGCCGTCGGCGATCGTGCTCGTCGGGATCGTCCTTGCGATCGCCAGCGTCGCCATCGTGGCTCGCGTGCCCGGCGCCGTGACGGAGGCACCGAGCGGGCTCTGGTGGGGGATCGCGGCTGGCCTGACGCTGGGCGTCTTCACCGTGACCTTCTCGCGGGTCAGCCACGGCCTCGTCTTCGGACCCCTGGCGCTGATGAAGGTCGTCGAAGGCCTGGCTTTGTACGCGGCCATCGTGGTCGGGCACCAGCCCTGGCGCGTCCCGCGCAACCTCTGGCCGATGCTGATCGCCGTCGGCGTGCTCGACATGGGCGCCACGGCCGCATATCTCGCCGCGGCGCAGGCCGGGCCGTTGGCCATCGCCGGGGTCCTCTCGGCGCTCTACCCGGTGATGACCGTGCTGCTCGCGGCCACGATCCTGCGCGAGCGGATTACCCGCGTGCACGCGCTCGGGATCGTGGCGGCCGCCGCGGCGATCGCGCTGATCGCGAGTGGCTCTGCCGGCTGACGACGACCTCGGGAGTGAGCGCTACCGCGAGCCGGGCCTAGAACCCGCCGCCGGCGCCTCCACCACCGCCGCCACCACCACCGCCGCTGAAGCCGCTCCCCGATGATGACGCCGCCGTCGTGCTGATCGAGCCGATCATGCTCGTCAGGTTACCGACGCCGCCGACGTCGCCGAAGCCTCCGCCGCCCGAGAACCAGACGGGCGCCCAGATCGTCGATCCGGCCGATTGCGAGGCCTCGAACGTCTGCTTGATCAGGCCATCAATCTCGTCCTTCAGCCCGAGCGCGACCGCCCAGACCGTGAGCTCGTCGGGCGTCGTGATCCATGGCAACCGGGTCGCGGTCTTCGCGACGGCATGGTCGATCGTGTCGGCCTGGGCGATCTCGTACCGGAGCGTGTTCCGGTAGGCCAGGGCCGAAGCGATCGCGCCAGCTGCTCCAGCTGGCGCTGGACGGCGGCCACCGGGACGATTCGCCCGGTACGCGTCGCGTTCCGTGCCAGGACGAGGGCGGGTTCGAGATCGAGCACGAGCGCCACCGCCGCGACCCCGTGCCGCGTGGCTCGCCGGGCGAGCGAGCGCCGGGCGAAGCTCGTCACGCTGGTTGCATCGACGACGGTCGTCAGGCCGCTCGCCAGCCGTCGATCGAGCTCCCGGTGGAGGATCGCGAAGGCAGCCCGGGTCGCGGTCTGGTCGCCCTCGTCGCCGGACACGACGCCCCGGAACACGTCCGAGGAGAGGATCTGGTCCGGGGCGAACAGGCGCGCCGCCAGGGTCGACTTTCCGGATCCCGCTGCGCCCACCAGCACGACCAGGCACGGCTCGGGCCATGCGAATGCCGAGATCCTCGTCATGCGCCTGGCTACGAGCTCCGGCGCGCCTCCCAGCCTCCGCCCTCCCTGGCCCGGACCTCATATGCCGGCTGGTCGTACACCGACGGGCCGCGGGTCACGTGGCCGTCGGCCATCCGGTACCGCGAGAAGTGCCACGGGCACTCGATCTGGCCGTCGAGGAGCTTGCCGCTCGCCAGTGGCCCTCCGGCGTGCGCACAGGTCTCGTGGAGCGCGAGGATCCGGTCGCCCTCGCGGACGAGCACGAGGCTGTTGATCCCGAGCTTTGCCTTGATCGGCCGGCCCTCGGGGATCGAGCCATCCGCGTCGAGCTCCGCCGGCTCCATCGCGAGCCACTTCGTGCCGGCTCCGCGGAACGCGTGGCGGCTGACCATGTTCCCGAAGACGTAGACGACGTCGCCCCCGACGTAGGCACCGGCGGTGAGCACGAGGAACGCGATGACCGACACGACGATGGCGGCCGTCCGCGTCGAGCCGTCCGGGCCGGCACCGAGCCGCAGCCCGAGTGAGATGAGGTACACGACCGTCGCGGTCAGCATGAGCGTCGCATGCACCGTCGCCCGGTCGCGGGCCGTGCCGTCCGTGTCCGAGTAGTCGGCGAACCCCGCAAGCGCGGCAGCGATCATCGCCAGGATTCCGACGCCGAGCGTGATGTCCGCCGCCACCGGCTGGCCGAGGACGTCGAGCACGATCACCAGGAACAGGATCCCGATCGGCGCGTCGGTCAGGACGGCGTGGAGCGGATGACCGAGCCAGCGGCCGTCCAGGAAGTCCCGGACGCCGGGCATCGAGCCGAAAAGGCGATTCAGGAGGCCATGGGCCCACGTCCCGAGGGGCTTGACCCAGCCATCCTGGGCGTCCATGGCGCGAACCAGCCAGCGAGCGATCACGGCCTACCCTCCGGACCGAGTCTACGTCGAGACCGCCGAATCGGATCGCAACGGCGAACGTGCCGTGCGGCCGGTAGGCTGCCCGGATGCCCGAGGATCCCAACGCCGGCGCCCGCGACTGGCGGCGCCTGCTCGCCGTCTTCTGGCTGACGTCGATGGTCGAAGGTCTCGGCGTGAGCCAGGTCTTCGCGCTGCTGCCCGCGCAGCTGTTTTCGATGGGCATCACGGGGTCGGACCGGCTCCAGTTCGTCGGGCTGTTCAGCTCGTTGCTCTTCGTGCTCGGGATGCCACTCGTCCCGCTCTGGGGCGTCTGGGCGGATCGCTACAGCCGCAAGGCGGTGATCGTCCGGAGCGCGCTCGTCGAGATGGTCGTCTTCGCCGGCATGGCCTTCGCTCGCGAGCCCTGGCAGGTCGCGATCGTGCTGCTCCTCATCGGATTCCAGCTCGGCAATACCGGCGTGATGCTCGGTGGGATCCGCGATTCTGCGCCGCGGGCGAGGATCGGCACGGTCATCGCCGTCTTCGGCGTCGCCGGACCGGTCGGCTTCGCCGTCGGCCCGATCCTGGCCGGGATCCTCATCGATCGGATCGGCTGGTCGATCTCCGGGGTGTTCGGGGTGTCATCCGTGCTGTCGCTCGCGACCGCCGTCCTCGTCACCTTCGGGTCCCGGGAAGTCCGTCCCGAAGTCATCCCCGAGGGCCGCATCCTCGACCTCGCCTTCGGCGCCGTTCGGGGCGTGGTCTCGGATCCCGCCGTGCGACGGATCTTCGTGATCTTCGGCACGGCGTTCCTCGCGGGCCAGATGAGCCGGCCCTACATCCCGGTGCTCGTCGAGTCGATCGTGGGGCTGGGCCCCGGCCTCGCGAGCGCGATCGGCCTCGTCGCCGGGACGGCGGCCCTGGCAGGCGCCCTGCTCGCGCCGTTTGCGGGCGCTCTCGGCGACCGGATCGGGTTCAGGCCGGTGCTCGTCGGCGCGTTGATCGCGGGCGGAATCGCGCTGGCCCTGATGCCGACACTGGCCCCACCGTCGGGTGTGGCCGGCCTCGCGGTCCTCGCCGTCGTGGTCGCCGCGTCCGGAGCGATCGTCAGCTCGATGGTCTTCGGCCTGCTCGCGACCGAGGTCCCCGCCGAGCGCCGATCGCAGACGCTGAATCTCGTCTACCTGCCGCTCTACGCGGCTGGCATCATCGGCCCCGCGGCGGGCGGCATCGTAGCCGGCTTTGCGGGGCTACCGGCGCCGTTCGTCGTGGGCGGGCTCGTGTTCCTGGTCGCCGCCGTTGTCGTGGTGCGGCTGCGCGGGCAGGCGGCTCCGGCTCAGGACGGGAGGTCGCGCTCCTCGGAGCCGACGTAGCGGGCGTCGGGGCGGATGATCCGGTTCGCCGATGCCTGCTCGATCACGTGGGCCGTCCAGCCCGCATGCCGGGCGAGGGCGAACGTCGCCGGGAACAGGTCGGGCGTGAGCCCGACGCCCATGAGGACGGGCGCGGCGTAGTACTCGACGTTCGTCTTGAGGGCCCGATCCGGGTGCTTCTCGGCCAGGACCCGCAGCGCGACGTCCTCGACGGCGATCGCGAGCTCCAGCCAGTCGGGCTTGTGCTCCATCGACTCTGCGACCTTCCGAAGCGCGGTCGCGCGGGGGTCGTAGGCGCGATAGACCCGGTGGCCGAAGCCCATGAGCCGGTCGCCGCGAGCGAGGGTTTCGCGGACCCAGCGCTCGGCGTCCTCGGGTGACTTGACCTCGTGGATCTGCTCCACGACCTCGGAGGGCGCCCCGCCGTGGAGCGGCCCCTTCAAGGCGCCGATCGCGCCGGTGATCGCCGACGCCATGTCGCTCCGGGTCGACGTGATGACCCGCGCGGCGAAGGTCGAGGCATTCAGGCCGTGCTCTGCGCCGACGATGAAATAGGCGTCGAGTGCCCGGGCGGTGGCGTCATCGGCGCGTTCGCCGTTGAGCTGATAGAGGAACCCGGGGACGAGGTTCAGCGACGGATCGGGATCGACGGGCTCGAGACCTCGACGGAGGCGGACGAACGCGGCCAGCGCCGATGGCGAGAACGAGGTCAGGGCACGAGCCTGCTCTGGGGTCGGCGGCCAGTCGAGGGTCTGGGTCGTGCCCCAGATCGAGACCGCCGTGCGCAGGGCATCCATCGGCTTGGCTGTCGTCGGCAGGGCGCGAAGGGCGACAAGCACGGGCTCCGGAACCGGCGCGGTCGGCAGGTGGTGGTCGGGATCCCACTCGCCCGTCCAGAGCAGGTTTGCGACGGCCGGATACGTCCCGTGATCGACGAGGTCGCCGATCCGGTAGCCGAGATACAGGAGCTTGCCCTTCTCGCCGTCGACGTAGCCGAGAGCCGTCTCGGCGGCAATCACGCCTTCGAGGCCAGGCGAGTACGTCCG
>DAINSJ010000093.1:0-6850 GCA_036741375.1 Candidatus Limnocylindrales bacterium | reverse complement strand
CGCCCGGCGGGACTCGAACCCACGACCTTCAGGTCCGCAACCTGACGCTCTATCCGCTGAGCTACGGGCGCAAATGCCAGGAAAACTGGCGGAGAGGGAGGGATTCGAACCCTCGGAGCAGGTTACCCCACTCAACGGTTTAGCAAACCGTCGCACTAGGCCTCTATGCGACCTCTCCGCGTTCCGGCGGGCGCTAGGCTATCACGCTGACCGGGCCCTTCCACGTTCGGCTCGATTGACTTCCGATCGAGCCTCGGCTACGGTCCGCGAACGCCATGAACGCCCGCTACTGGTACCCGAGCCCGGCATGATCGTTTCCGGTCGCTAGACCGGAGGCCCACGTCGTGCCGGGCAAGCAGAGGCTCACGACCTCTGCTTTTTTGTTTCCCGAACGACCCGAGGAAGGACGTCGATGTTCGTCGTCATGACCGCCACCGCCACCGAGGCCGACGTCCTCGGGGTGAAGAGCCGGATCCTGGCCGAAGGGCTGACGCCGTTCGAGCACGCCGGCGCGACCCACATCGTCATCGCGGTCGTCGGCGAGATCGGGGCCCAAAAGCCCGAGCTCATGTCCCGCTTCGGCGGGCTGCCGGGCGTCGAGACGATCACCCCGATCTCGAAGCCGTTCAAGCTGACCTCGCGCGAATTCCACCCCGAGGACACGGTCGTTCGGGTCCTCGACGCGGCGATTGGCGATGGCACCCTGACCGTCATGGCCGGGCCGTGCTCGGTCGAGAGTCGCGACCAGCTCTTCGAGACCGCGGACGCCGTCGCGGCAGCCGGGGCCACGGTCCTCCGGGGCGGCGCGTTCAAGCCGCGCACCTCGCCGTACAGCTTCCAGGGACTCGGTGTCGAGGCGCTCCGCTACCTCGCCGAGGCGCGTGACCGGACCGGGCTGCCGGTGATCACCGAGGTCATGGAGCCGAACCAGGTCGACATCGTGGCCGAATACGCCGACATCCTCCAGATCGGCGCCCGCAACATGCAGAACTACTCGCTGCTCAACGCGGCCGGTCGGGTCGCCCGGCCGGTCATGGTCAAGCGCGGCTTCGGCGCGACGATCGAGGAGCTCCTGATGGCTGCGGAATACATCGTCGCCGCCGGCAACCCGAACGTGATCCTGTGTGAGCGCGGCATTCGGACGTTCGAGACGTACACCCGGAACACGATGGATCTGGCGGCCGTGCCTGTGCTCCACGAGCTGACCCACCTGCCGGTCATCGTCGATCCGAGCCACGCGACGGGCAAGCGCTGGCTGGTCCCACCGCTTGCGTTGGGCGGCGTGGCGGTCGGCGCGGACGGGGTCATGGTCGAGGTCCACCCGGACCCCGACGCGGCACTCTCGGATCCGGAGCAGCAGCTCGATCTCGAGCAGTTCGGGCGGCTGATGGAGGCTCTCGTCCCGGTCCACGAGCAGGTTCGGGCCCTCACGGCGCAGCGCATCGCAGGCGATCAGCCTCGACCAGGCTCGGCGCTCGCCGGCTCCTCCAGGCACTGAGATGACGGCGTCACGCGTCGCGGCGGCCGGCGACATGGCAACGGTCTCCCGCGCCGATCGGCTGCGTGGAGAGGTGGCATTGCCGGGCGATAAGTCGATCAGCCATCGGGCCCTGATGCTCGCGCTCCTCGCCAACGGGACATCGTCGATCCGCGGCGCCAGCGGGGGCGCCGACGTGCGGTCAACGGCGGGCATCCTCCGCGCGCTCGGCGCCACGGTCGCCGAACAGGTCGGAGATGACGGCCGGGTCGCCTACAGGGTCGTCTCGCCAGGGCCGGATGGACTCCGCGAGCCCGGCGCACCGCTCGATTGCGGCAACTCGGGGACGAGCCTTCGGCTGTTCGCCGGCATCCTCGCGGGACTGCCGATGACCGCGGTCCTCGACGGCGACGATTCATTGCGAGCCCGTCCGGTCGCTCGTATCATCGAACCGCTGCGCTCGATGGGCGCGGCGCTCCAGGGCCGCTACCAGGATTCCCTCCCACCCGTGACCGTGACCGGTCGTACGCCGCTCAAGGCGGTGGACTGGTCGACCCCTGTGCCCTCGGCGCAGGTGAAGTCGGCGATTCTGCTCGCCGGGCTCCGGGCAGAAGGCACGACGCGGGTTCGGGAAGCGATCGCCACGCGCGATCACACCGAGCGGATGCTCAGGGCACGAGGCGTGCCGGTTCGCTCGGGGATGACCAACGACGGCGGGGCGACGATCGAGATCGAGGGAGGCGTGGGGGTGCAGACGATGGACGAGCGGGTTCCGACCGATCCTTCGGCCGCTGCCTTCTGGCTCGTCGCGGCCGCGATCCACCCCTCGGCTGAGATCCGGCTCGCATCGGTCGGGGTCAACCCGACCCGCCGCGGCGCGATCGACCTCCTCCGAGCCATGGGCGGGGACATTGACGAAACCCAGGCGACAGTCGCCGGCACAACCGGCGACGGCGAGCCGGCCGCGGACCTCGTCGCGCGGTCCTCGAGCCTGCGCGGGATCGACATCGACGCCGCCGACACAGCCCGGGCCATCGACGAGATCCCGGTCCTATGCCTGGCCGCGACACAGGCGGAGGGACGAACGACGATCCGCTCCGCGGGCGAGCTCCGGGCGAAGGAGTCGGACCGGCTCGCGGGCATCGTTGCCGGCCTGTCGGCGATGGGCGCAAGGTTCGCCGTCGAAGGCGACGACATCCGAATCGACGGCCCCACGCCGCTGCATGGTGCCGAGGTGGACGCCCTGGGCGACCACCGCCTGGCGATGACCTTCGCGATCGCCGGGCTGGTTGCCACTGGGAAGACGACCATTCATGGCGCGGCAAGCGCCGCAATCTCCGATCCGCGCTTCTTCGACGAGCTCGAAAGGATCCGATCATGAGCAAGCGGGTTGTGCTCATCGGCCATCCGGTGGCCCACTCGCTCTCTGGGGCGATGCAGCAAGCCGCGTTCGACGCGGCCGGACTCGACGCGAAGTACGAGCTCTGGGATCGGACGGCGATGCAGCTCGCCGACGCCATCGACGAGGTCCGCGGCGACGACTTCCTCGGAGCGAACGTGACGATTCCTCACAAGGAGCGTGTCGTCCCGCTCATCGACCGCTCGACCGAGGACGCGCTCGCGACCGGCGCCGTCAATACGATCACTCGCGAAGGCAAGCGGCTCGTCGGCCACAACACCGATGTGCCGGGCTTCGGCGCCGCGCTCGACAGGCTCGTCGGTCGGCAGAAGATGCCGCGCCAGGCGGTCATCCTCGGGGCCGGCGGCGGCTCGAGGGCGGTCGTCCATGGGCTGATCCGGGCCGGCTTCCTCCGGATCGTCGTCTTCAACCGCCACCTGCATCGGGCGGAGGGCCTCGTCAAGCATTTCGCGCGGAGCGCCGCCCACATGGAGCTCCGGGCGATGCCGTGGCACGACTCGATCATCGAATCGGAGCTGGCGAAGACGAAGGTCCTCGTCAACGCGACGTCCATCGGGCTGACGAACGACGTGAGCCCGATCCCGGCCGAGATCATCCCGCCGAACCTGCTGGTCCTCGACCTGATCTACAACCGGACGCGCTTCCTCCAGGACGCGGAGGCCGCGGGCTGCATGGTCATGGACGGCGAGACGATGCTGCTCCACCAGGGCGCCGCCGCGTTCACGCTCTGGACCGGCCAGCCGGCTCCGCTCGAGGTCATGTCCCGTGCGCTCGCGGAGGCGCGCGCCGGCGGCCTCCGATCCGCCGAAGGCGAGCCGGCCGGCGAGGAGGCGGCAAAGCCCGCAGCCGACGAGGAGGCGGCGACCACGGCGGCCGGCTGACCGCCAGTCGATCGCCGCGCCGCCAGCCATGGCCCCGTTCCGCTTCCTGACCGCCGGGGAATCGCACGGCTCGATGCTGGGCGTGACCCTCGAGGGCGTGCCCGCCGGCCTCGCGCTGACCGAGGAGGACCTCCTCGCCGATCTCGCGCGCCGGCAGCGCGGCTATGGCCGGGGCGCCCGACAGGCCATCGAGCACGATCGGGCCCAGATCGTCGCCGGGGTCCGCCACGGGCTGACCCTGGGCTCGCCAATCCTCCTGCTGGTCGCCAATCGCGACGCGGCCAACTGGACGTCGGTCATGCAGGTCGCACCGCTCACGGATGCCGAGGCCGCGGCCCTCGAAGCCGCCGCGGAAGGCGGCGACAAGCGATCTCGGCCGGTCACGCGTGTTCGACCGGGCCACGCTGACCTCGCCGGGGCCCTGAAGTACGGCCACGGGGACGTGCGCAACGTCCTCGAGCGCGCGTCGGCGCGCGAGACGGCGGCGCGGGTGGCCGCCGGTGGCGTGGCCCGGCGCTTCCTGCACGAGCTTGGCATCGAGGTCTGGTCGTTCACCGCGGAGGTCGGCGGTGTCGCCGTGGATCCGGCCAACGCGACCCGCTCCCGCGAGCAGGCGGACGCGTCGCCGCTCCGCTGCCCGGACCCCGACGCCGAGACGAGGATGATCGCGAGGATCGACGAGGCCCGCGAGCGCGGCGACACGGTCGGCGGCGTCTTCGAGGTCGTCGCGACGGGGATCCCGATCGGGCTCGGCTCGTACGTCCATTGGGACCGCCGGCTGGACGCCCGGCTGGCTGCCGCGGTCATGAGCATCAACATCGTGAAGGGCGTCGAGTTTGGGCTCGGGTTCGAGCAGACCCGCCGCTTCGGCTCGGAGGTCCACGACGTCATCGAGGGTCGCGGCGACGCGGGTCGCTGGATCCACCGCTCGAACAATGCCGGCGGGCTGACTGCGGGCGTCTCGAACGGCGAGCCGCTCGTCGTCCGCGGCGCCGTGAAGCCGATCTCCACCCTCGCCCGGCCCCTGCCGTCCGCGGATCTATTGACCGGCGAGCCCGTCGAACAGGCCCACTACGAGCGCAGCGATATCAGCGTCGTCCCGGCGGCCGGTGTCGTCGCGGAGGCGATGGTCATGCTGATCCTCGCCGAAGCCGTCCTCGAGAAAACCGGCGGAGATTCGATGAGCGAGGTCAAGGAGGCCATGGGCCGGCTCCGCGCGCGTTTGTCGGAGCCACCGGCCACGATCACCCGGGCCGCCTCCGGCCGCGCGTCCGCGACCTTCGTCATTCCGGATGGCGAGGACGGCGTGGCGTCCGGCGGCGACGACTAGGTAGGCCGGACGTGGACGTCGTGATCGTTGGGTTGCCGGGCAGCGGCAAGAGCGCGGTCGGACGGCGCCTCGCGGCTCGCCACGGGGCTCCGTTCGTCGACATCGACCAGGCGATCGAACGTGCGGCCGGCGCCCCGATCCCGGAGATCTTTGCGGCCGAGGGCGAGGCCGGATTTCGGGTACGCGAGCGGGCCGCGATCGCGGCGCTCGGACCCCCTGGCGACGGAGTCGGCATCACCCGCGTGATCGCGCCGGGTGGCGGATCCGTCGTCGATCCGCGGAATCGCTGGCATCTCTTTCGAGGCCGCCGGCCGATCTGGCTCGATGCCCGGCCCGAGGTCCTGACGCAGCGACTGCGACGGAGCCCTCACGTGCGGCCGCTCATCGCCGGCCACGATCCATTGCGCGCGGTCCGCGATCTCGGCGCGGCGCGCCGGCGCTTCTATGCCGCCGCGGCCCGCGTGAACGGCGTCGTCGAGATGACGTCAGTCGTGGAGGCGGTCGACGCCGCAGCCGCCGGACCTGGGCCAGTCGGAACCGTCCTCCTCCGGGCCGATACGAAGCTCGGCGCGATCGTGATCGGCGCCTCGATCCTGACCGACGAGGTCGAGGCGACGCTGCGCGGCCTCGAGGCCCGACGGGCGATCCTCGTGTCCGAGCCCGGCGCCTGGGAGGCCGTGACGAACGGGCTGGCGCGGGACCTCGCCGAGCGCGGTCTGCCGGTCGAGACGGTGATGCTCCCGGCGGGAGAAGCCGCGAAGACCCTGTCCGTCGTGGAGGATGCGGCCCGCCAGCTCGCACGACTCCGAGTCGAGCGTGGCGAGCCGATCGCCGCGGTCGGCGGCGGGGCCCTGACCGACGCCGCCGGCTTCCTGGCAGCGACCTACCTCCGGGGCGTCCCGGCCATCCTCGTTCCGACCACCCTCGCGGGCCAGATTGACGCCGCCATCGGCGGGAAGTCCGCCGTGAACCTCCAGGAGGGCAAGAACCTCGTCGGCGCGTTCCATCAGCCGGCCGCGATCATCATTGACGTCGCGCTCCTCGCGACGCTCGCCGAGCGGCAGCGACGAGCGGCGCTCGCGGAGGCGGTGAAGATGGCGGCCCTGGGCGACGAGCGGCTCTTCGCGCTCCTCGAGGCGGACGGTGCGGCGATCGCCGCTGGCGACCCGGCGGCCTTCGAGTCCGGCGCCGTCGCTGAGCTCGTCGAGCGCGCGGCGTGGGCGAAACTCGAGGTTGTCCTCGAAGACGAGCGCGAGACGGGCGATCGGATCTCGCTCAATCTCGGCCACTCCCTGGGCCATGCGATCGAGGCCGCGGCCGGTTTCGAGGGACTGCTCCACGGCGAGGCCGTCGCCTATGGCCTTCGGGCGGCGGCACGGATCGGGGTCGAGCGAGGCGCGACGCCGACCGAGCGGGCAGACCGGATCGAGACGCTGCTCGACCGGCTCGACCTCGGCCGTGCACCGATCGAGGCGTCGCTCGACGACGTGCTCGCCGCCCTCACCACCGACAAGAAGCATCGCGGCGGCCAGCTTCGCTGGGTCCTCCCAACCGCCGAAGGCCACCTGGTCGATCCCGATGTCTCGGCGAGCCTCGTTCGCTCCGTCGCACTGGACGTGCTCGCCGGCAGAGCGGGCGCTCCGGCCACGGCGGCGTCATGACTCGAATCCTCGTTCTCCAGGGGCCGAACCTGAACCTGCTCGGCAGCCGAGAGCCCGAGATCTACGGCCGCCAGACCCTGG
>DAINSJ010000092.1:0-6852 GCA_036741375.1 Candidatus Limnocylindrales bacterium | reverse complement strand
CGGTTCCGGCAGCTCGGCATGTGGCTCGGCGACAGCGCCGGCTGGGAGCTCCTGCACCACGTCCTCGAGCTGCCGTTCGGCTCGAGCGCGTTTCTGCACGATGTCGAAGGCGCGGTCCGCTTCGGCCGCAACCCGATCTACGCGACGCTGCACGAGTCGTCGTATGCCGACGGCGTCGCCACTCGATGGTCCGCCCACCGACTCTTGCCGCCGGAGGTGGTCGAGGAGCGCTACTTCACGGCAGAGCACGTGTTTCCGTGGATGTTCGAGGACTACGCGGCCCTGCGCCCGCATCGCGACGCGGCTGAGCTCCTGGCCCACCACGAGTGGCCGCGCCTCTACGACCCGGACCGGCTTCGGCACAACGAGGTGCCTGTTGCAGCGACGATCTACACGGATGATCTGTACGTCGAGCGCGCCTTCGCCGAGGAGACAGCGGCTGCGATCCCGAACCTTCGGCCTTGGATCACCAACGAGTACGAGCACAATGGGCTGCGGGCCGATGGCGAGCGCGTCCTGGATCGCCTGATCGACCTGGCGCGCCGCCGAGCCTGACGGAGACGCTCAATCCACTCGAACCGGCTAGAGTTCCACCTGATCGTTGCGGTCGCAACTTCATTGTGGAAGGGTGAGAGATGCCCGATTGGGATCCGGAGGCGTTCGAGAACGGCATCATCGCCGACATGCGGGCTCATGGGGGCAAGGTCACGCAGGGCCCGCTGGCCGGCCACCCGCTGCTCGTCCTGACGATGACCGGCGCGAAGTCGAGGCAGCCGCGGCGCGCGATCCTGACCTACACGCGTGACAACGGCGACTACATCGTCGCCGCAAGCAAGGGTGGTTCGCCCAAGGATCCGGTCTGGCTGAACAACCTGCAGGCACACCCAAACGTGTCGATCGAGGTCGACATGAAGACGTATCCGGCAACCGCGCGCATCGTCGACGATGCGGAGCATGGTCCGCTGTGGACCGCCCACATCGCCCAGCTGCCGCACTTCGCCGAGTATCCGAAGAAGGCGGGCCGGATCATCCCGGTGGTTCGTCTGACGCCGCAGCAATCGACGTAGCCTCGCCCGGTCGGAGGACCCGGACGTCGACCGTCGGCGCGAGGTCGGCGACGTGCTCCGCGAACCGGTCGCCCGGTTCGAGGAGCGGAGCGCGCCAGATCCGATGGAGGCGTCGCGGGTAGAGCGTCCCCCAGTGGATGGGCACCGCGAATCGCGGTCGCATGTCTCGCACCACTTCGGCGGCCGCACGCGGCCCGAGGTGACCCGGACCGAGGTGCGGGCCCCACGTCCAGACCGGGAGCAGCGCGACTTCGACCTGGTCCGCCAGCCGCTCCATCGCCTCGAAGCGACCCGTATCGCCCGCGAAATAGACGGGTGCCCCGGCGTCGAGGACGTAGCCGATCGGCCGGACGCGTCGTCCGCGCGGGGTCATCCAGTGCTTCGCGGGGACGGCCTTGATCGTCAGCTCGCCGAGCACGACCTGCTCGCCTTCGGCCAGCTCCACGACCTCGCCGCCGAGGGCCAGGCCCGCTGCGGCACCAAGGCCGCGAGAGACCACACCCATCGGGCGACCGGGGATTGACCGCAGCGACGCGGCATCGAAGTGGTCGGGATGGTCATGTGAGATCAGGACGATGTCGATCCGGCCCAGCGACTCGGTGCTCGGCAGGGGCCCGTGCCGCTCGAGCGGGCCGAGGCTCGACCGCAGGAACGGATCGGTCAGGACCCGGATGCCATCGAGCTCGAGGAGCACCGTCGAATGGCCGATGAAGCGGAGGTCGACGCCCCCGCGGCTCACGACGCCTCGGCAGACGCGACGATCGGGTCGCCCGCCCGGCCGGGCACCTGTCGCAGCCGGGTCGGATGGCGCAGGAGCGTCAGCACGCCCCCGAGGAGTGCCCCGGCGCTCGTCTCGATGAGGTCCTCCATCGTGTCGTCGTAGGTCAGGTCCATCCCCTTCGCGCCGAGCTTCATGCCGGTCCACTCGGCCATCTCCCAGAGCGCTGCGGCGGCCACTCCGCTGAGCGTGGCCAGTGCCGCAGCGCCCCACGCCGTCCGCACGCGCGGGGCTGCGAGGGCCCCGACGACTGCGCTGAAGACGGCGCCGTTCGCGAAGTGGACGGCATCGTCGACGTGGCCGCCCTGGTAGATCCCGACGGCGTTGCCGGCCGCGTCGACCAGCAGCGGCACGGCGATCGCGAGGTCGAGCTCGCGCGGGTACCGCTCCGACCGCCCACGGAGTCGCCAGACGATCGGGACGATGAACAGGGAGGCCGTGTATCCCAACGCGCGGAGGCGCATTCCCTTGCCGCGGAAGCGCGGGGAGTTGGAGTTGACGTACGCGTCGACGGCGAGCGCCACGATGGCCGCCTTGACCGTCGTGATCGTGGCCTGCCACGCGACATCGCCGGGACTCGGGGGTTGGGATGCCGTGTGTTGCTGCGTCACCGGCCTATCCTGCCTCGCGATCGCACGATGCGCAGGGTCGGTCCGATATCCATCCCATGATTATTTGGCGCCCTTCGACGCGCCGAACGCCTCCAACGAGGTAATCATCCCGTGAATATCGGAAGGGTTACGGGTGGCGTGGCAGTGCGGCAGGAGTATGTCCAGATGTTGTTCGAGCAGCTTGATTACCTCTACGTCCCGAGCCGGGACGTCTCGGCCGACGTCGCCTACGCGACGGACTGGTGGACCGAGTGGGTGTGGACGACGGTCGTCTCGCCCCGATCCTCGAACTCGACCCAGTCGAGCGAGATGTGGCCGGGCGCGCCCTCGAACTCGAAGGTCTGGACCATTCCAGCCGGCGACGGCGCGCCGTGGAAGACTCCGTGGAACACGAACGCATTGCCGGCGTCGTCGCGATGGGTATAGCGCCAGGCGCCGCCGTCCTGCGGATCCCAGTGATCGACGGTCATCTCGAAGCGCCGCGGCCCGATCCACTGGACCAGGAGCGACGGGTCGGTGTAGGCGCGGTAGACCAGCGCGCGCGGGGCGGCGAACTCCCGCTGCATGTCGATCCGGGTCTGCCCCGGCTCGGCCGTGATCTCAGTCGTTCCCATCGTCGGTTCCTTCCTGCTGCTTGAGGGTGGCGAGGAGCTCGTCGAGGTGGTCGTATCGCTCGTCCCAGAACTCGCGGTACCGAGCCAGCCATTCGGTGGCATCCCGGAGACGTTCGGCTTCGAGGTGGCTCAGCCGGGCTGTCGCCCGGCGGCTTCGCGAGATCAACCCCGAGGCCTCGAGGACCTTCAGATGCCTCGAGATCGCCGGCTGCGAGACCCGGAACGGGCTCCGGAGCTCGTTGACCGTGAGGTCGCCGTCGGCCAGGCGAGCGAGGATCGCCCGGCGGGTCGGATCCGCCAGGGCCCCGAACACGGCGTCGAGCTGTTGACTCGTCATCTATAACCACCATGTTATGGAGTGGTGGCTGCATTGAAGCGGATCGGGGACGGCGTGTCAAGCGTTCGTACGGGTTGTCCCGGTCGCGGCGGGCCCGCTACCGTAGGAGACGGATGGCGTACATCGAGAACCGGATCTCGCTGCTCCTGGGCATCGCCGTCATCGCGTTCGCGCTGGCCGCGTTGCCAGTCCTCGCCGCGTCGCAGGCGGGCAGGGGAGCGGTGGCGAACGGACCCGGCGCCGCAGGCGCCCGACCAACCCACAAGCCGAAGCCCACCGCGACGGCCGCTGCGACCCCGTCGCCAACGACGTCGCCGGTGCCGTCGACGGTGCCCAACTTCGCCCACATCTTCGTCATTCTCATGGAGAACGAGGAGGCGACGGCGATCATCGGCAACAGTGCGGCGCCATACATCAACAGCCTCGCGAACCAGTACGGACTCGCCTCGAACGACACCGCGGTCAGGCATCCCTCGGAGCCGAACTACCTCGCGCTGTGGTCTGGCTCGACCAAGGGCGTGACCGACGACGGCGTCTACAACTTCTCGACCGGCACAACGCTGGCCGACCAGATCGAGGCGGCCGGGCGAACCTGGCACGTCGCGGCCCAGAACGTGCCGCTCGGCTGCTACGCGGGCGCCACGGCTTCGAATGGCCCGGATGGCACGGGAACTTACGCTCGCAAGCACGAACCGGCGATCAGCTGGACGAGCGTGTCGGGCAACCCGACCCGCTGCGCGAACATCACCGACTTCAGCCATTTCGACCCGACGGCCGGCAGCTTCTGGTTCATCGTCCCGAACCTGTGCAATGACATGCATGACTGCTCGATCGCGACGGGCGACACGTTCCTGAAGGGCTTCATGCCGAAGATCCTCACGAGCACGGCATTCGCGAACAGCGTCGTCTTCCTGACCTGGGACGAGGGCGCGACGGCGACGGGCGGTGGCGGGGTGGTCGCGACGATCGTGATCAGCCCATTTGGGAAGCCCGCCTTCGTGTCATCGACAAGCCATAGCCATTACTCGCTCCTCCACACAATCGAGAACGCCTGGGGCATGCCGTGCCTCGTCAACGCCTGTTCGGCGAACGACCTGCGGGAGTTCTTCCAGTAGGAACCGGCGACCTTCGGACCGACCTCGAGCGAGCTCGCGTCCGGCAATCGACAACGGACGAGATGACGCCGGCGGAGATCGAGGCGATCCGGACGATCCTGTGGGCGGCATTCCCCCCCGGCGAGGAGGGCTTCAGCGAGGACGACTGGCAGCACGCGCTCGGCGGCCAGCACTTCCTCCTCGAGCTCGACGGTTCGATCGTCGCGCATGCCGCGGTCGTCGAGCGCCCGCTGGAGGTCGACGGCCGGCCGGTCCGGACCGGCTATGTCGAGGCCGTGGCGACCGACCCAGCGCGGCAGGCCAGGGGATTCGGGACGAAGCTCATGGAAGCCGTCGACGCCTACATCCGCGAGACCTTCGAGCTCGGCACGCTCGGCACCGGCCACCACCATTTCTACGAGCGGCTCGGCTGGGAGACGTGGCGCGGGCCGTCCTTCGTGAGGACTGCGTCCGGAATCCGCCGCACCCCGGACGAGGACGGCTACATCCTTGCCTTGGTGACAGGTCGGGGTCCAGCCCTGAACCTCGACGCCGAGATCAGCTGCGAGTGGCGACCCGGCGACGTGTGGTGATCGGGCGGCCGCAGCGCCGCGATCTCTAGAAGAAGACCCGGCGGAGGACGATCAGGCCGACGAAGAAGACGACGACGAGGCCGACGAGCTCGATCGGCGTGAGCGTGCCGAGCGTATGGAACGCGCCATCGGCAGCTTGGCTGACCGATCCGAAGAAGTCGGTGTGCTGGGTCACGGCGTGCGTGCCGCCACCGGAAACCTGGCCCGCCGGGCCGTGACTGATCCCGTTGCCGTACTCGACCATGCGCGGATCATCGCACCCGACGCAAGGCCCGATCAAGGAAACGCCGCAGTTCACGCCTGAGAGCCGACGGTATCCTCCCCTTGTGACGCAGCAGCGGCTTCGATCGCGCCCGGCCCTCCCGACGGGCACAGTCACGTTCCTCTTCTCGGACATCGAGGGCTCCACGCGCTTCGTCGGCGCCCTCGGCACTGGCTTCACACCGGTCCTCGAGCGACACCAGGCGATCCTGCGGGACGCTTTCGTGGCGTCGGGCGGCGTGGAGGTAGCGACGGAAGGCGATTCGTTCTTCGTCGCCTTCCCGAGCGCACCGGGCGCGATCGAGGGCGCCGTTGTCGTCCAACGCGCCCTCGGTACGGAGCGGTGGCCGGTGGAGGTCGGCGATTTGCGCGTCCGGATGGGGATCCATACCGGCGAAGGAGCCCTCGGCGGCGACAACTACGCGGGCATCGACGTCCACCGCGCGGCCCGCATTGCCGCCGCCGCACATGGCGGCCAGGTCCTGATCTCGTCGACGACCCGAGCGCTGACGGAAGCATCACTTCCAGCCGGCGTCCAGCTCCGTGATCTGGGTGCCTTCCGGCTCAAGGACCTCGACCAGCCGGAGCGTCTCGTCCAGCTCGTGATCGAGGGTCTCGACGACGCGTTCCCGGCCCCCCGGACGCTCGAAACACCCACGAACCTGCCGCCGCAGATCACGAGCTTCATCGGGCGCACCAAGGAGATCGCCGAGATCGGTGAGCTCGTCGGCCGCTCCCGCCTCGTCACGCTGACCGGCCCCGGCGGAACGGGCAAGACGCGCCTGAGCCTGCGGGTAGCGGACTCGCTCCAGAGCGCGTACCCGGACGGCGTATTTTTCGTCGAGCTCGCGCCCATCACCGACCCCGGCCTGATTCCTGCGACCATCGCCCAGGCAATCGGTCTCCGCGAGGACCCCGCCCGGCCGGTCATCGACTCGCTCGAGGCGCACCTCCGCGATCTGCAGGTGCTGCTGGTCCTTGATAACTTTGAGCAGCTGATCCGGGGTGCGCCATTTGTCGGGCGGCTGCTCGAGGCGGCGCCGCGGCTCACGATCCTCACATCGAGTCGCGAGGCCCTCCATCTGCGCGGGGAACAGGAATACCCGGTCCCGCCCCTGGGCGTGCCCGATCCGATGTCGCTGCCGCCGGCAGACCGGGTGTCGGAATACGAGGCCGTCGCCCTCTTCATCCAGCGGGCTCGGGCGGTGAAGCCCGATTTCGCAGTCACCAACCACAATGCGCCCGCCGTGGCCGAGATCTGCGCCCGGCTCGACGGCCTACCGCTCGCGATCGAGCTCGCCGCGGCGCGAATCAAGCTCTTCACGCCCGACGCCATCCTCGCCCGACTCGGGAAACGGCTCAGCCTCCTGACCGGCGGAGCCCGCGACAGCACCGATCGGCAACGGACGCTTCGCGGGGCGATCGCTTGGAGCTACGACCTCCTCGACTCGACCGAGCGCACGCTCTTCCGGCGCCTCTCGATCTTCTTCGGCGGCT
>DAINSJ010000091.1:0-6866 GCA_036741375.1 Candidatus Limnocylindrales bacterium | reverse complement strand
AGCGGGCGTTCGACCTCGAGATCCTCGTCGAGAACGTCGGCTACGGGCTGGCCGATGTCGCGGTCGTCCAGAATCGACCCGAAGGCCTCGACGACGCGATCGAGGCGGCCGAGAGCGTCCGAAGCCGGTACGAGGCGATCTGGGCCGAGCTGCATCTCGAGCCCGAGCTCCCGGCGGGCGATCGCCACGCGATTCGGGGCCATCTGCGACGGCTCAACGACCTCGGCTTCGCCGTCGACGAGATCGAGGTCATCCCAACCGCCGAGGGGTCGCGCGTCCGCCTCCGCGTGACGACCACGAACCGCGACTTCCACGCGCACGAGCTGGAGCGGCTCACGGGCATTCGCGCCCTCGAGGGCCAGGCCCGACTGCTCCTCAACGACCTGCGCGAGCACGTGGCCTGGCTCGAGGCGACCTCCGGGAGGAGCGTCGCGGAGGCCCGCGGCGCGCAGATCTGGCGGTCTGAGGTCCTCGAGCCCGCCCTGCGGAAGCTCGCCCCCGTGATCGGGCCGGTGCGGGACCCGCTCCAGGCGTACTGCGACGTCCTCGAGCGGAAGTGGCTGCTCTCGGAGCAGGTGGGTCACGATGTGGGCCTCGACGCCGCGATCGCGAACTACCTCGAGGAAGGCGCGCCCGCGCCGGAGACCGATGTCACCAGCGATCCAGATGGATCAGTCCCGCCAGCGGTCGACGACCTCCTGGACGCGGCGGACGAGTGAGGTCGGCCGGGTCCGCCGGATAGCCAAACGACAGGATGTACTCGCAGGCCCGATCCTCGGGATAGCCCAGCAGCTCCCTCGCGAGCACCGGCTCGTACACCGTCGCCGGGCAGCTGCCGATACCGAGCTCCCACGCCACCAGCATCATGTTCTGGGCGGCGAGGCCGAGGTCCCACAGGATCGACAGCGCGGCGCCGGGTGCGGAGGGATCCGGCGTCACGAGCGCGACCGCCACCGCCGCGCCGGCGAGGTGGCCTGCGTACGGCCCGACGGCCGACAGCGCCCGGAGGTGCTCGCGGTCATCGACGACGATGAAATCCCAGCGCTGAAGATTCTTCGAGCTGCCGGCGTGGCGTCCCGCGTCGAGGATCCGCTCGAGGTGGTCGGCGCCCAGCGGCCGCGCCTCGAAGGTGCGGACCATTCGCTTTGTCCGGATCGCCGTCCAGGTATCCACCCGGTCGTCAGGCGTCGCGAATCGCGCGGACGAGCGTGCGGACGCCGCCCGGCTCGCCGTCCATCGCCGAGAAGCCGGTCGGGCCGCCGTCGGGCATCCGGACCGCCGGGACGGCCGCAGCCTTCGCGGCCGCCTCGTCGGGCGTGAGCGGGCCGCCGAGGGCGCGGGCGATGAACCGTGCCACCGCGGCGCGGTACTCGGGC
The DNA here is from genome assembly GCA_036741375.1 of Candidatus Limnocylindrales bacterium. Classification (GTDB taxonomy): domain Bacteria; phylum Chloroflexota; class Limnocylindria; order Limnocylindrales; family CSP1-4; genus UBA5189. The sequence goes on along the minus strand of DAINSJ010000091.1, from coordinate 5,490 downwards.
GACTCGAACAGCCAGCTGTGGTGGCCATCCGGGATCGTGAGAGTCTCGACGGGTCGGGCGGCGACGTCGCCCTCGCGAACGCCACGCGCCCGCCGCGCGAGCCGGCCCATGTGCGCGTAGGGCACGACGCGATCATCCGTCCCGTGGATGAGGAGAATCGGCCCCTCGTAGCGGGCGACCGCCTCCGTCGCCGAGACAGATCGCACGTCATGCCCGCGGGGCGCGAGGAAGACCCGGGTCGTGAGCCATGCGAGGGGATAGGCGATGACGTCCGGCAGCGGCAGGTTCGCGAGATGGAAGGTCTGGCGAGTGAGCCGGTAGGGATCGGCGGGCGTGGAGACGGCGACAACCGCCCCGACCCGTGGCTCGGCCGCGGCTGCCAGGAGGGCCCCGATCCCGCCCATCGAGTGGCCCAGGATCGCCATCGACGTGACGTCCGGGCGCTCCAGCAGGTACCGGGCCCCGGCCAGCGCATCCGTGCCGAACTCGCCGGCGGTGAGCGGCAGCAGCTCCGGCGGGTTCGCGCCGTGGGCGCGGATGTCGAGCGTCAGGACGTGGAAGCCCGCCGCGTGGAGGACGAGGGCGTTCGGCAAGGTCCGATCGCGGGCCGATTCCCAGCCGTGGATCAGGAGGACGGCCGGGCCCGGGCGCCGCTCGGTCGCCGGGATCCACCAGGCCGGCAAGCCGTCGGTGCCCGGCGATGGCACGACGACCGAGTCGAACGCGAGGCCGAGCGCGCCGGGATCCGCGGTCGGGACGTGCTGGCGCGGGTACCCGGCGCGCGCCCGGTACGCGTGCGCGAATCGCCACGCCGCGAGCGGGGTCAGCGCCAGCGCGGCCGTGACCCCGGCACGGCGGCCGGGCCTTCGCGTCGTCATGGCCACAGGGGACGCCCAGGGCCGTCGGCTGTCAAGCGAGCCCGGGTCGATACACTCAGAGCGTGCCGAAACGCGAACCCCATGACGTCCTGAGCGTAGCCCGGAACGCCTCGCAATCCACGATCAAGGCCGCCTGGCGACGGCTCGCCCGTGAGCATCACCCGGACCTGACCGCTGGCGATCCGACCGCGGCGCGGCTCGCGACCCGGCGGATGGCCGAGATCAACCAGGCCTACGAGCAGCTCCGGATCGGGAGCCCCGGCCGCGACACAGGCGGGCCGGCCCCGACTCGCGGCGGGCTGCCCCCCGAGCGTGCGACACGCCCGGTGACCGGTCGGCTGGACACGTCGGCGACCTTCCGACCCCGGAACGCGACGATGGGCCCAACCCACCGGCATACCGCCCCGGCGCCCCTGCGCCAGGATCGGCTGGGCCGCGAGCCGCTCCGAGCCTCGCAGCCGACCGGGCCGCTCGCCCGAGGCCGCCGCCGCGGCTACAAGCCGCCAGAGCCGCCGTCCCTCGAGGATGCGGTTTCGAAGGTGATCGAGTTCGGCAAGTTCCACGGCCACACGCTCTCCGAGATCGCCAACTTTGAGCCCAGCTACATTGACTGGCTCGCCAAGACGATCTCGCGCGATCCGGATCTGCTCGCGGCCGCTCGCGTCGTCCAGGAAGACCTGGACCGCCGGTCGGTCTCGCGGCGGCCCCGGCCCGTACCGGCCTGATAGCCAGGGTGCGCGCTCGCTTCCATCAGCGGCCGTGGCTGCGCGTCCGCGCCGACGTGGCGACGGCCTTCCTCGTGGCGACCTTCGTCACCTTGGCCGGGTGTGGCCAGGCCGCCGGCACGTTCTCGCCATCCGGACCGTGCCTGGCCGACGGCCGCGCGCCCGGGACGTACCCCGAGCTCGAGGCCAAGGTGCCTCGCTCGCTGGACAGCCGTGCGCCCACGACGGTCGACTCGGGGCGCAAGTGCTCAGACAGCGCGCTCGGCTCGCTGACCTCGCACGGCGTGACCGACCTCCGTTTCGCGGGCGCTGTCTGGAGCGGCGGCAGCGATGCCGGCACGTCGATCGCGGTCCTTGCCCTTCCAACCGGCATGCTGCCGATCGCCTGGGCCGAGGAGTTCTACGGGTTCGGCGCGGTCACAGGCAAGAAGACCGACAACATCGCGACGAGCCGGCCGAGCTTCGACAGGGTCGGCGAGACGTTCCGGATCGACGCCCTGAACGACCTCTCGTTCCAGAGCGTCGTCGTCTGGCAGGACGGACCGCTCGTGCGGGTCGTCATCGTCGCCACCGCGGTCGATCCTGGCGCCTCGAAGGCGGCCCACGACGCCCAGATCGCGGCGGCCGTCGCGGCGGCCGCGGCAGTCCAGGTGGTACCGTCGCCCGCATGACCGACCGATCCGACTGGGCGGTGCGCCGGAAGGCCTGGAAGGTCGAGCGCCTCGATCCAGCGCTCGCTCGCGCGCCCGAGCGATCGAAGCACACGACGACCATGGGCGAGATCGAGCTCGAGCCCCTTTACGGGGCCTGGTCGTGGTCGAGCGAGGCCACGTCGGGACCGGCCGGGGCCGGGGGCCCGACCGCGGTCGACCACCACGGGGATCCGCTCCCAGGCGGGCGCTGGGACGACTTCGATCCGCTTCGCGACGTCGGCTTTCCCGGCGAGGCGCCGTTCACCCGCGGGATCCACCCGAGCGGCTACCGGTCGCGCCTCTGGACGATGCGGATGTTCGCCGGCTTCGGCGCCGCCGAGGACACGAACGCCCGGTTCCGGCAGCTGCTCGCTGCCGGTCAGACGGGCCTCTCGATCGCGTACGACATGCCGACGCTCTACGGCTACGACACGGACGATCCCGAGGCGGAGGGCGAGTTCGGCACCTGCGGCGTGGCCGTCTCGTCGCTCGCCGACATGGAGGTCCTGCTCGGCGGGCTGCCGCTCGATCGCGTCTCGACCTCGATGACGATCAACTCGCCGGCCGCCCCGATCTGGGCGATGTACATCGTCGCGGCCGAGAAGGCCGGCTTCCCGCGGGCCTCGCTCGAGGGCACGACCCAGAACGACATCCTGAAGGAATTCGTGGCCCAGAAGGAGTTCCTCTTCCCGCCGGAGCCGTCGATGCGGCTCGTCACCGACACGATCGAGTTCGGGACGAAGGAGCTGCCGCGCTGGAACACGATCTCGATCTCCGGCTACCACATCCGCGAGGCCGGCTCGACGGCGGTCCAGGAGCTCGCGTTCACGATCGCCGACGGCATGGCCTACGTCGAGGATGCCCTCGGACGCGGGCTGCGGGTTGACGATTTCGCGCCGCGACTGAGCTTCTTCTTCAACTCCCACAGCGACTTCTTCGAGGAGATCGCGAAGTTCCGGGCCGCGCGCCGGATCTGGTGGAAGCTCATGACGCAGCGGTACCGCGCGGAGAACGAGCGCTCCACCTGGATGCGGTTTCACACGCAGACGGCCGGCGTGTCGCTCGCGCCCCAGCAGCCGCTCAACAACCTGACCCGGGTCGCGGTCCAGGCACTCGCTGCGATCCTTGGCGGCACGCAGTCCCTCCACACCGACGCCTACGACGAGGCCCTCGCCGTCCCCACCGCCGAGGCTGCGCTGCTCGCGCTCCGCCAGCAGCAGATCATCGCCGAGGAGACTGGCGTGACCGGCACGGTCGACCCGCTCGGAGGCTCGTGGTTCGTGGAGTCCCTGACGAACGAGGTCGAGCGGCAGGTATGGCGCTACCTCGACGAGATCGACCACCGCGGCGGCATGGTGAAGGCGATCGGAGAGGGCTACCCGCAGCGCGAGATCGCCGACGCCGCCTACCGGTTCCAGCGATCCCTCGACCAGGGCGATCGCCGGATCGTCGGCGTCAACGCCTACGTCGACGAGGGCGACGTACCGAGGGTCCCCGTCCTCCAGGTCCCGCCGGGCTCGTTCGAGCGCCACATGGCGCGGCTCGAGAAGACCCGTCGCGATCGAGACCCGGGCGAGGTCGAGGCCGCCCTGCGGGGGTTGCGCGAGGCGGCCGCCCGACCCGGCACGAGCGACACCAACCTGATGCCGCACTTCGTCCGCTGCGCCGCGGCGTACGCGACGCTCGGTGAGCAGTGCAACGTCCTGCGCGGCGTGTTCGGCGAGTACCGCGAGCCGGTCGCGGTCTAAGGAGCTCATCAGCGCCGCGTGCCAATCACGGTCGCGCATTCCTTCATCTAAGCCCAGAGCGCTTGGTAGTGGGAACCAGGACGGCGCGGAGGCTGGAAACCACCTCCGAGCGCTCGCTACACGCCGACTTGCCGACGCTCCCGCGCTCAGCCTTGGCGACTTGCGGGATGTCGCACCCTTCGCGGCCCGCCGCCTGTTCGACTACCAGCACTACCAGGCTTGGGCGACAGGAACCAGACGCCCGCTGCGCTTGTTCCCGGAGTCTCGAGCCACGACCGAACGGCGCGACTTCGCAGGGGATACGCTGCGGAGAAGGTCGCATCATGCCGCGCGATGACGCGACGGATCGTGGCGTCCTCGGGCACGACGAGGATTCGTCCGACGCAGGTAGGCGACCAGCCCAGGCGCTTGCTGGCGAGTCCGTGGAAGGCGAGCCGCGCCTTCTGATCGTGTTTGCGTATCGTTTCCTCGACGCTCGCGATCTCGGTCTTGATCTCGAAGACGGCGACCGCCCGAGCCTCTTCGCGGCCGGCAAGGATGTCGATCGAGCCACGTTCGCCCCATTCCGAATAGCTGGCCTCGGGGATGACGAGCCAACCCCTCGTCCGCAGGATCAACGCGACTGCCTCGATGGTCGCGGCATGGCGATCGTCGAGGAGTCGGTCGAGATCTCCCGAGCGCCACCCGACGATGCCATCGAACGAGGCGTCGAGCGCCGCGAACACCTTCCGAGCGATAGCGAGACGAAGATCGGCGACGTGCCCTCGTTCGATGCGAGAGATCGTCGTCTGATGGCAGCCGGCCCTCCGAGCGAGATCGGCCTGGGTCCAGCCTCGACGCCGGCGGAGAGCGCGACAGATTCTCCCGACCCGCATGTCATCCATCGCTGGCCTCAACGTCGCCGGCGGCTTCGTTCATCAGGAAAAGCGCTGCCGGAAAGACTGTTCGATCCCATGACGCATGGCGAAATCCTCCGTCGAAGCCCTTGGCCACCACTCATCAGGCCTGCCACTCCGCTCGGATACCATCGATCCCATGTACCTGAACGCGCTGGAGTTCCTCGAGGAAGAGCGCGAGGCGTGGCGTCCGTTCGAGGCCCTCGACGGCCTCACCAACGCGCAGCTCGACGCCCCAGCCGAGGGCGCCCATGGGTGGTCCGGGCGTGACCTGATCGGCCATCTCGTCGCGGGGCAGTCGGTGGCGCTCGCCGTGGCGAACGACCTGGCGCTCGGGCCGGAGAGCGCCGCGAAGCAGCGTTTCGATGCCGAGTGGGACGCCGGCGGCGACGCGATGAACGACCGCATCACGACCGAATGGCGGGCCTTGCCGATCGAGGAGGTCCGTCGTCGGCTTCGAACCGTTCCGGGCGAGCTCCGCGGCTACCTCACGGTCGTGCCGGAGTCGCGCTGGATCAAGCACTCCGACAACCTCCGCTACTTCATCGACG
>DAINSJ010000090.1:0-6905 GCA_036741375.1 Candidatus Limnocylindrales bacterium | reverse complement strand
CGAGCGGGTCCAGGTGGCTGATCGTCTGGTGGTAGTCGGCGTTCTCGCACAGCTTTTCGACGCCGCGATGGAGGTAGCCGAGGACAGGATCGATGTCGACGACCCGCTCGCCGTCGAGCTTGAGCACGACCCGAAGCACGCCGTGCGTGGAGGGGTGCTGCGGCCCCAGGTTCAGGTACATCTCGCCGTCGCCGAGGGTGTAGAACTCGGCCTCGCGTTCGGTCCGCGGCGGGTACGGCGGGATCGGCTCGTACGCCGCGAAGTCGTCGTCGAGCAGGACGTTCGGATCGTCGGCCGACTGGTGGGTGCCCGCCGGGAAGGTCGTCGCCATCGGGCTACGTCCCCGTGCCCGCTCGTCGGGTCGCCGGCAGGGCATCGACCGGCTCGTGCGTCCGCTCCATGTGCCGGACACCGCCGCCGGGGGATCGCGCCGCGTCGTCGGGGAGGTAGAAGTCCTTCCGGAGCGGGAAGCTCGTGTAATCCGCCGGCATGTAGATCCGCCGGAGGTCACGGTTGCCCTCGAAGATGATCCCGAACATGTCGTAGGTCTCGCGCTCCATCCACTCGGCGCCCTTCCAGAGGAAGGTGACCGACGCGATCCGCGGGTCGTCGCGTGTCAGGCCGACCGTGATCACGCGCAGCCAGTCGGACGTCGTCGCGCTCCAGAGGTGATAGACGACCTGCATCTCCGTGCCGGTGTCGACGCCGGCGAGGTCGGCCAGCATCGTGAAGCCGAAGGCGGGCTCGTCGTGGAGCGAGCGCAGGGTGTCGATCACGCCGTCGGCGCCGATGCGGATCTCGGTCTCGTCATGGCGCTGCCGGACGGCGCCCCGGAGGACGTCTCCGAAACGGGTCTCGAGCCGGAGCTTGAGCGCGCGATCCACCGGATCAGACCCCGGTGGGGACCGTCGGTCCGACGGCCCGCTCCGGCCAGTGGCCGCGGCGGTCCTTGATGAGCTGCTGGAGCTTCATCATCCCGTAGATGAGGCCCTCGGGACGCGGCGGGCAGCCGGGGACGTAGACGTCGACGGGCATGATCCGATCGATCCCCTCTACCGTGCTGTAGCTCCGCTTGTACCGACCGCCGGAGACCGTGCAATCGCCCATCGCGACGCACCACTTCGGCTCGGGCATCTGCTCCCACAACCGCAGGAGAGGACCGGCCATCTTCGTGGTGAGCGTGCCGGCAACGATCAGGACGTCGGCCTGGCGGGGAGAGGCGCGGAAGGGGAAGGCCCCGAACCGGTCGATGTCGTTCTTCGAGGTGGCGTAGCTCATCATCTCGATCGCGCAGCAGGCGAGGCCGGAGAGCAGCGGCCAGAGGCTGTTCGCGCGGAGGAGATCGAGGACGTAGTCGGCCTTCGTCGGGATGACCTCGAGGATCCCGGACCAGCGCGCGTCGTCGCGAGTGGCGATGCCGGACGCCTCGACCTCGGCGAGATGGGTGATCTCGGCGGGCCGGCCGCCGTCGTAGGCGAGCGGATTCGCCGCGGCCCACAGCTCGTTCCGGATCACGATCGGCTCGGCGACCGCGGTCGTGCCGGGGACGACGAGCGCCGCCGGCTCGTTGCTCGACTGATCAGAGCCCATCGGGGTGACGTCCGCGCCACCCGTCCCGAGGCCGTCTCTCGTCTCGTCGCTCATCGCCACGTCAGGACGCCCTTTCGCCAGGCGTAGGCGAGCCCGAACAGGAGGACCGCCACGAAGATGAACATGCTCACGAGGGCCAGTCCCTGGTCGTTGCCCGGGGCCCGGAAGATCAGCGCCCAGAGGTAGATGAAGACGACCTCGATGTCGAAGGCGACGAACAGCAGGGCGTAGATGTAGAACGACAGCCCGAACCGGCCGTGGGTGTCGCCGTAGGTGTCGATGCCTGACTCGTACGGCATGCCCTTGTGGACGTCGCCGCGATTGCGGTGCGAGACGAGCCACGCCGCGCCGAAGGTCAGGAACGTGAACGACCCGGCAGCGATGGCCAACCCGATGATGTACCAGAGGGCGGTCAAGCGGTCCTCGCTCCGAGCGCTGACGATCGAGAGGCGCTCGATCTTCTGGACAGTGGCGCGTCCCAGCAGTGAGACGCTCGAGAAGCATTCGCGACCCACCGTCGACTGACGGCTGTCGCCCATCGGCATTCTACCGCGAGGGCCCGGAGCGCCGCCTCACTCGCGAGGGAGTGGAACCGAGAAGGTCCACGGCCCTGCAACGGGCCGACCCATGTGGGGGAATGGAGGATCGACGAACTCTTCGAAGCGGACGGTCAGATTGCGCGCGCCGGCCGGTGGCGCCGGGATCGCGCTCACCAGGACTCGTATCCGAGTCGGCCCTCCGCCCTGGCTCTGAGCGGAGGCCCGATACGCCGTGCCGGCCTCGTCCGAGATGGCAACGCGCGCCATCGATGGAGGCATCAGGACACCGGGCCCAGCCCGGAGGTCAAGGTTCAAGACGAGCCCGGCTTCCCGGAGCTCGACGTCGAGAAGCTGCAATTCCAGGCACCGGGCAACCAAAAGCCCGATCGTGACGACGGGGATCGCAATGATCGCGAGGCCGAACGCTCGGCCGCGAAGTCCGCCGACGGAGTTCACGGCCCCAACTCTAGGCCTTCTGCAATCCGCGCAGCGAAGGGTCCGGGGAGACGCCGCGGCCAAAGGCGAGGATCGCGAACCGGCCCGTTGCCCGTGGGTCGAGCATCCGCACGACGGCGGACTTTGCCGCGAGGTAGCTCTCGAGGGTCGTGTCGGGGTGCGTTTGGAGGTCGACGAGGAGCTCGCCGATGCCGAGGCCGGCGAGCAGCTCGGCCTGGGTGGTCCGGCCGAGGGGCGCGAGGCCGGCGGCCGCGGCCGCTCGTTCGACCGCAGTGAGATCGACGTGCGCGGTCAGGTCCTGCCGTCCGATCGCGACGAAGGGATCGTCGTGGACGCGGTGGCGGTGATACGCCCGCAGCGTGGATCCGCGAGAGGGGAAGTAGAGCTCCGCGGCGGGCGCTCCGTAGTCGATCAGCAGGACGAGGCCAGTTTCGAGTGGTGCCACGGCAGTTGCCAGCCAGTCATCGAGCGCGAGGCAGATCTCCGCCGGCTGTCCGGGCTCGAGGCGGATGCTCTCGGCTCCGAGGCGCGCCGCGAGCGCGGGCGTCGACGGCTCGCCGAGCTCCGTCGCGAGGTCGCCTTCCGCATCCAATGTGACGTAGCGCTCGAGGAGACCCCCGTCCGCTCCTTCGACGCGGTGGACGGGCAGCGCGTCGAGGAGCTCGTTCGCGATGATCGCGCCGGCGGTCGGATCGTCGTCAGCGGGTTCGAGCGAGGCGCTAAGCCCCGTCGCGCCGAGTCGGGCACGGAGGGCGTCGAGCCGGGCCCCGGAAACCTCGATCGCCTGGTAGCGAATCGCCTCGAGAAGCGGCGAGCCGGATCGCCGGAGGCCGTCGAGGATCCCGAACGCGAGGGCACCCGAGCCGGCGCCGTGCTCGCGAACGACGAACCGGGCTGGCCGATCGATCCGCTGCCAGACGTCTTCCAGCTGGCGGGCGATGGTCCAGCCGAAGATCGGGTGGCCCTCGGGCGCGGTGAGGAAATCTCCGGTTCGACCGGGGCCGCGGTCGGCAGCGCCCCCGTCGCTCGCAGCCGCGTAGTAGCCGGCCTCGGAGTCGTAGAGGGCGATCTCCATGAACCGCGCGAACGTCATGCGGCCGTCGCGACCGATCTCGTCGCGGATCAGGGCCATGAGCCGGGGGTGGCTCGCCGGCAGCGAGCCATCGCTCTCGAGCTCGGCGACCCGCCGAACGCCGACCTCGATGCGTCCCGCTCGGTCGGTCACGCGCGACGCCCGAGCGCGAGCCGGATCCCGGGTCCGACCAGGCTGTGACCGCCGAGGACGATCGGGATGGCCGCATCCCGCGCCGAGGCGGTCAGGGCTTTCAGCCATGGGTCGCTGATCCGATCAACTAGCAGCAGGTCCGAGGCGAACCGATCCTCGGCCGGTGGCCACGCCGACTCGTCCACGCCGAGGCGGTGGGCGAGGAGGACGCGGGTGTCGATGAAGGCGCCGTCGCCGAGCTCCGCGGCGACCGCGCCGAGGGCCTCGGGCCCACGGTCGTCGAGGACCATCCCGAGCGCCGATCGAGGCGGGCGTTGGGAGGCGCCGCCTGAACCGCTGGCCTCGAACGCCGATGCTCGCAGGCCGCGTTCCTCGACCAGGGCTCGAACACGTGACGCCGTCGATCGCTCGAGCCAGCGGAGGGTCCCAGCGTTCGTCCGGCCGGCGACGAGGAGCTCCGCGCGCCTGTCGGCCGCAACCGCGCGGAGATCCGCGAGCCGGCGATCGACGAGGTCGAACATCGCCGGGTCGGCCGCCGGTCCGACGCTGCGGGGCCCGCTGATCAGAGCGACGTCGAGCGGCGAATCGAGATCCATCGCGAGGCGAGCTCGACGGGGCAGGTCCTCGACCTCGTAGCCCGCGACCTCGTCGAGCCAGCGCGGGAGCGCGTTGTCGCCAGGGAGATCGGGCAGTCCCTGCAGCCCTGTCGTTTGACCGACCGCGACGACGTCGGCCGAGTAACGGTTGTTGACGAGCGCGCGGCGTTCACCCGAGGCGGCGGTCGCCAGGAACGCGTCGAGATCGGCCCGTTGGGCGAGCGGGATCGAGCCCGATCCGAGCAGCACGAGGCCCTCGTGCGGCCGGATTCCCTCGGCGACGAGCGACCGAACCCGGGCGCCAAACGGGGTGGTGTCGGGCCGGCCCGAGGCGATCTCGACGTCCGACGCGCCGGCCCGAAGGAAGCCGAGCAGGAGCCGCTCCGCATTCGCCGCTCGCGCGTCGGCCAGCCACGACTCGAGCGGCCCCGATCTCGAGTCCGCCTCGACGTGCAGAATCCTCACCGCGACGCGATTCACGTGGCCAATCTAACGGCGCGTCGACGGAGGCGAACCAGTGGCTCGTCGGGTGCGGGCGTACGTCGGGCTCGGCGCGAACGTCGGCGACGCCGAGACGACGCTCCGGGCGGCCGTCCAGGCGCTCGCGGCCCTGCCCGGCGCGCGCCTCGTCGGCGTCTCGCGCCTCTACGCGACGGCGCCCGTCGGCGTCGTCGACCAGCCGGAGTTCCGGAACGCGGTTGTTGCGCTCGACGTGCCCGCCGGCCCCGATCCCGCGACCGGCGCGACAGCCCTGCTCGTCGCGCTCAAGAGCCTCGAGCGAGCGTTCGGCCGCCAGCAGCGCGAGCGCTGGGGCCCGCGCGAGCTCGACCTCGACCTGCTGATCTTCGGGCGCGCCCGACTCTCGATCGAGCGGCCGGCCGCCGGCCAATCGGTCGATGCCACGGTCGATCCCGGGAAGCCGGCCAAGCTCCTCGAGGTTCCGCACCCGCTCGCCCGCGAGCGGCTGTTCGTGCTTGCCCCGCTCGCCGATCTCGCGCCGCGGCTCGTCCCACCCGGCTGGCAGAACACGGTCGAGACCGCCCGCCGCCGCGCGCTCGCCGTCGAAGGTCCAACCGCGGTCCGCCCGGTCGGCGATTGGAGCGCCGTCGCGAAGGACTGGATTTCGGCACGGGAACGTGTCTCCGGGTAGGGTCGCAGTGTCGAGAAGCGCAGATCGAAGAGGTCGATGATGGCAGGTTCGGACGTCGCCGCGTGGCCGAAGAAGATCAGCACGATCACCCTGTTCGCCGAGGATCTGCCTGCGACGAAAGCGTTCTACCAGGAGGTATTCGGGCTGCCGGTCGTGTTCGAGGATGCCGACTCGGCCGTCTTCAACTTCGGGAACATGCTCGTCAACCTGCTGACGACATCGGCGGCGCCCGAGCTGATCGAGCCCGCCGCGGTGGGCAGCCCGGACGCCGGCCCTCGCTTCCAGCTTACGGTCGACGTCGACGTCGACGACGTCGACGCCACGTGCGCCGAGCTCGCGAAGCGCGGCGTCGAGCTGCTCAACGGCCCGATCGACCGAGCCTGGGGCGTCCGGACAGCGGTTTTCAAAGACTCGCCCGGCCACATCTGGGAGATCGCGAAGTAAGGTGGTGTTCCGTTCGATCTCGTGAGTTACGGCGCGGCCGGCTTGGCCAGACGGCCACATGACATCACCCCAACGGAGGCGTCCGGCACACACTTCCCCGCCGAGCCGTCAAGAACCCGACTTGAACGGTCACGGGAGTCGATCGATGCGACGTCTAATCGCATTCGCCGCCCTCGCAATTGCCGCGTGCAGCGTTGCCCCTACCTCCACCCCAGCCGTGGTTCGCCTCGACCCGAGTCCCTCCGTGACGCCGGTCGCCACACCCACACCGTCGGCGGTCCCAACCGTGTCAACAGCCCCGACGGCCACGACGGCGCCGACCACCCCGACCGCGACGGCCGGGCCCAGGGGCCGCGTCGACGTGATCAACGGCCCGCGGCCCGTGGTGATCCAAATTCAAACTGGAGGGCTTGGCGGGGTCACCGACCTTTCTGCTTGGGCTTGGGAGGTCCCTCCGGGTGCGAGGCTCACCCTCCTCGACGAGCCCCACGCCAGGCCGGGTTACATCTGGATCTTGGACGTCCCTGGTTCGAAGCACTCATGCGGCCAGCTCGCCTACACGACCTTCTCCGCGGATCCCTTCACGATCGTCCTGACCGGGCCAGCCACCGGGGGCGACTATCGAATGACGCTGAAGGTCGGAGCCTCGCTGCGAGGACCGGTCGACACCGATTACTCACCCGCCTGTAGCGGCTGAGTCGGCACGTTTGGGCGATCATGCCGGAATGACCGAACAGCCCAACTCGATCCGACCGTTCTACGCCGATTGGGAGCTCTTCAACCACCGGTTGATCGAAGGCATTCGCGACCTGACGCCCGAGCAGCTCGCCCTCCGTCCGGCGCCCGAGCGATGGCCGATGTGGGCCACGATCGGCCATACGGCCGGCGTCCGGGTGTACTGGTTC
>DAINSJ010000089.1:5230-6928 GCA_036741375.1 Candidatus Limnocylindrales bacterium | reverse complement strand
GTCACTTGCCATGCGCAGATACTGTGACAGCAAGGAGGAATCACCGAATGGAACATCCGAACGCAACTGCCATCCGCAAGATGGGAGAGGCCATGGATCGGGGCGACTGGGAGGCCCTCGACGGTGCCGTCGCCGACGACGTGATCTGGCACGAGATTGGTGGCAGCGAGCCGAAACGAGGAAGGGCCGCGCTTCGCGCGGAAGGCACCGCGGCCGACTACGACATCAAGTTCAAGCTCCACGACGTCATCGGCGGCGACGACCACACGATCGCGCTCGGGGAGGCGACCGCAACCCGCGGCGACAAGTCGCTCACGTACCGGACCGCCGAGATCTATCACATGAAGGACGGCAAGATCGCCGAGCGGTGGGCCTTCTCGGACGACACGAAGGCGATCACCGACTTCTTCGGCAGCTAGCCTCGCGCAGCGTCGGGTCGTCGGTTATTCGATGACGACGCCGGCCGGCAGGTCCTCGCCCGGGGGATACTCGGGCTGCAGGCCGTCGAGCACGTCGGCCACGATGTCACCGACCGCGAGGTCTCGGAACCATTTGTGGTTCGCAGGGATCACGTACCACGGCGCAATCTTGGTCGAGCATTTCCGCAGGGCGTCTTCGAATGCCGCCTCGTAGTCGTCCCACAGCGCCCGTTCCTTGAGGTCACCGACCTTGAACTTCCAGCGCTTCGTCGGATCGTCGTAGCGGGCCTTGAGCCGGGCCAGCTGCTCGTCTCGATCGATGTGCAGGAAGAACTTGATGATCGTCGTGCCTTCCCGCGACAGCATCTCCTCGAAGGCGTTGATCTGGTCGTAGCGCCGCGACCAGACGTCCTTCGACACGAGGTCATGGACGCGCTCGACGAGGACGCTCTCGTAGTGCGACCGATTGAAGATGACGATGTCGCCATTGCCCGGGACGGCGCCGTGGATTCGCCAGAGGTAGTCGTGGGCGAGCTCGACGGCCGACGGGACGCCGAACCCGACGACTCGACAGCCCTGGGGGTTGAACCCCGTCATGACGTGGCTGATCGTGCCGTCCTTGCCGGAGGCGTCGATCCCCTGCAGGACGATCAGGACCCGATGCTTTCGCTCGGCAAAGATCCGTTCCTGGAGCGATGCCAGCCGCTTCAGGTCGCCCTTGACCTTCTCGATCGAATCGGGCTTCGAATGACCGAACGTCTCGTTCGGATCGACGCCAGAGAGCCGAACCGGACCACCGGGTCGAACGAGGAATCGCTTCCGGAACGGGGTCGAGCCGTCGGCCGATCGGTCACTCATCCGGGCATTGTGACGACCCCGCCGCCCGGCGTCCGCGAGTCCGGAATCGCGCTCGAGGCCTCGCTACCATGCCGGTACGCCCATGCCCAGCAGCAACGATCCCGCCGCGTGGCAGAACCTCTTCCTGATGATGGGGACCGCGAACGCGACCATCACCGGTCTTCTCTTCGTGGCCCTCTCGATCCACCTTCGCGAAGTCCTCGAGCATCCCCGGCTGAAGCCGCGTGCTGTCATTGCGCTCGTCGTCCTGACGACGCAGATCGTGATCTCCGCGATTGTGCTAGTGCCGCAGGCGCGCGAGCTGATGGGCCTCGAGATCCTCGTGCTGAACGGCGTCTTCCTCTACCTGGACCTGCGCAACCGCGTCCAGACGACGATCAACCAGGCGACGCTCCTGAGCTTCGCCATTCGCCTCGCGTAC
>DAINSJ010000089.1:0-5130 GCA_036741375.1 Candidatus Limnocylindrales bacterium | reverse complement strand
ACACCCGCGGTGGCGCATGGCGATTTTGGTCGATCGCCCACCGCGACGACGGCGGTCTTGACACGAGTCCTATATTGACGATATGACTCGTATCGCCACTCGCGAACCGCGCGTCTATAGCAGCCAGCTCCGGGCGCAGCAGGCCGAGGACACGCGAGGCCGGATCCTCGACGGCACCGTTCGAGTGATGGCGCGCGGCATCGCGAGCGTGTCCATGCCGGCGGTGGCGCGCGAGGCGGGCGTGTCGATCCCGACCGTCTATCGCCACTTCGGCACGAAGGCCGAGCTGCTCGCGGCGGTCTATCCCCATATCGAGCGTCGCGCCGGCTTCGACAAGGTGGTGCCACCGAGGTCGATCGAAGGTCTTCGCGACGGGGTTCGCACGATCTTCGAGCGGCTCGAGTCGTTCGACGACCTGGCGCGCGCGGCAATGGCCAGCCCTGCGGCCGAGGAGTCGCGGCGGTTGAACATGCCGGACCGGCTAGCGATGACGCGGCGGCTCGCCGATTCCATCGTTCCGGCCCTGTCAGAGGCCGATCGTGATCGAATCGCCCGCCTCATGGTCGTGCTCACGGCTTCGGCATCGCTGCGGATGTGGCGCGACCACCTCGGCGCATCGGTCGACCAGGCGGCCGATGACGTCGAGTGGGTGGTGCGGGCCGCGATCGCCGCCTCGACTCGGAAGGAGGCGGGATGACCGCCACCACGCTGCGCCCCCTCCGGGACCTGCGCATGGCCGATGCCGCGGAGGTCGGGGGCAAGGCCGCCAGCCTCGGGGCGCTGCTCGCCGCCGGCTTCGCCGTTCCGGATGGGTTCGTCCTCCCGGTCGGCGCCGTCGGCCTGCCGGTGGAGGCGCGGGAGTCGCTGCTGCGGGAAGGCGCCCGGGATTTCGGCGACGGACTGTTCGCGGTCCGGTCGAGTGGGATCTCGGAGGACGGTGCCGAGCAATCCTTTGCCGGCATGTACGAGTCCGTCCTCGACGTGCCGGCTGAGGCGGTGGCCGCCGCGGCGGATCGCGTCATCGCGAGCGCGCGCGCCGGCCGCGTTGCCGACTACGGGCACGCGCCGGAGGACCGCCACGACGCCATCGCGGTGATCGTGCAGCGCATGATCCAACCGACTGCGGCCGGCGTTGCCCTGACCGCCGATCCGATCAATGGCGATCGGAACTCGACCATCGTCGCGGCGGTGCGCGGCACCGGGGACCGCCTGGTTTCCGGGACGGCGCTCGGCGACGAGTGGGTCGTGCGGGACGGCACCGCCACCGCACGTCGCCAGCCCGAGCGCGCGATCGATCGTCGCCAGGCCGCGCAGATCGCCGAGCAGGCGCGGCGAATCGAAGCCGATCGCCGTGCCCCGCAGGACGTCGAATGGGCGATCGACGGCCAGGGCGCCCTCTGGATCGTCCAGGCCCGGCCGATGACGGCGCTGCCGCCGGAGGTCTCGTGGGACTCGCCGGCGCCCGGCGCCTTCAGCCGCGCCCTCCGGTTCGGCGAGTGGATCCCGGAGCCGGTGACGCCGCTCTTCGAGTCGTGGCTCCTCAGCACGATGGAGGAGAGCCTCCACGCGCAGCTCCGCACGTGGATCGGCCAGCACGCGCCGCGACCCCATCACGTGATCGTCAACGGCTGGTACTTCTACTCGCTCAACTGGCTCTCCGCCGGCGCGATGGCGCGCAGCCTGCCGGACATCCTGGCGCACCTCATTCGCTCTCCGCGTCGAGTCGCCGGGGTGATTCCGCCGACCGTTCGGCACAGCATTCCGACCTTCGAGCGGGAATGGCGCGAGGAGGTGCTGCCGCGTCACCGGGCGTCCGTCGCAAATGCCGAAGGCCGCGTCGACACGATCCCCGTCGCCGAGCTGCCGGCCGTCATCGACGAGCTGGCGAACCTCGCCGGGATCTACTTCGCCTCGATCGCGGCGCTGGCCGGCTCTGCCTACAAGATGGAGATCAACCTCGCCCGGTTCTACCGGCGCCACCTGGCTCCGGCGCTCGGCGGCAGCCACTTGGAGCTCCTGTCCGGTCTCGAGGCGCCATTGGAGCCCGGGGCGCACGCGGTCGCGACGATCGACTGGTGGCAAGCACCGATCACCCCGGCCACGGAGATGCCGGTGAGATCGGTCGCGGAGCACGAGAGCCTCGTGAAGGCGAGGCTGGCGGCCGAGACGAAAGCTTTCGAGGCACTGGCGTCGAATCCACGACGGTTGCAGGCCTTGCATCGTCTTCTCGCTGAGACGCAGCACGTCGTCCTCGTCCGGGAGGAGCAGGTGCGGGACTTCACGATCGGTTGGCCCGTCATGCGTCGGGCCGTCCTCCGCATCGGCGAGGCGCTTGCCGCGCGCGGCGTGATCGCCGCCACAGGCGACGTCTTCTTCCTGACCCACGATGAGGCGCTCGGCGCGCTCGCGGCGCTTGGCGACGGGCTGCAGCCACTCACCATCGACGTGGCTGGACGCCGGTCGAAGCGGGACCAGAACGCGACGCTCCAGCCGCCGCTTGGCGTCGGCCGCTTCAGCCGACCCATGCTCGCCTTCTTCGACAGCCTGCCACGCATGGTCGGGGCGGTTCGGTCGGAGCAGGCGCTCGTGTCGGGGGCGCCGGCCTCCCCGGGCCGCGCGACTGGCCCTGTTCACATCATCCGTGGCCCGCGCGAGTTCGATGACCTGCAGCCCGGCGAGATCCTCGTCGCACCGCTTACGGCGCCGGCCTGGACGCCGCTGTTCAACCGGGCCGCGGCCGTCGTGACCGACGTCGGCAGCGCGGCGTCGCACGCCTCGATCATCGCCCGCGAGTACGGCATCCCCGCCGTGGTCGGCTGCGGCGACGCGACCTCGAGGCTTCGCACCGGGATGCGGGTCACGGTCGACGGGAGCAAGGGGACGGTCGAGCCGGCGACGTAACGGCAACTCGCCTCAGCCGCGGCGGGAGTGCGCGAATCTGGCGTCCGCGCACAATCTCGAACGCAATGTCCGGCGTCGGGTTGACCGAGCTCCCTGGCGAGGTGGTGTCGTCCGGCTCCGGCGAGCGCGCGACCGAGCGGTTCCGCCCAGACCTGGAGGGCCTCCGGGCCGTCGCGGTGCTCCTCGTCCTCCTGTATCACGCCGGCCTGCCTGGATTCACCGGAGGCTACGTCGGCGTCGACGTGTTCTTCGTGCTCTCCGGGTTCCTCATCACCGGCCTGATCGTTCGCGAGCTCGAGTCGTCCGGCACGGTGCGGTTGGCCAGCTTCTACGCACGACGAGCCCGCCGCCTCCTTCCGGCCGCGGCCGTGGTGCTCGCTGCAACGATGTTGGCATCGGCGATCCTGCTGCCGCCCTTGCGGGTCCCTGACATCGCGGGCGACGCGGCGGCCGCCGCGCTCTACGTCTCGAACATCCGGTTTGGGCTCATGGCGACCGACTACCTGCAGTCCCAGCAGGCGCCGTCGCCACTGCTCCATTACTGGTCGCTGGGCGTCGAAGAACAGTTCTACCTGTTCTGGCCCGCCATCCTGCTGCTGGCCGCGCGAGTCCGTTGGGGCACGCGGGCCCGGCTCGCCGTCCTGATGGTCGGGATCGCGGGTGCGTCCCTGGTGCTGTCGATCATCGTGACGCAGGTCTCCGAGCCCCTGGCCTTCTATCTCCTGCCGACGCGGGCCTGGGAGCTCGCGCTGGGCGCCCTGATCGCGCTCGCCGGACTCCGCGCCATGCGTCTTCCGCCGGGGCTCGCGACCGCCGGAGCGCTGGGTGGGCTCGGAATGATCGTCGCCGCGGGCGCCGTGCTCGACACCGGGACCCCATATCCGGGCGTCGCGGCGCTGCTGCCAACCCTCGGAGCCGGACTCGTCATCGTGGCCGGCCTGGGTGGCGTCATCGCGCGTCCGTTGCCGGCTCCCTCCCGCATCCTGGCGATGCCGCCACTCCGCTGGCTCGGCCGGATCTCGTACTCGCTGTACCTCTGGCACTGGCCGCTCCTGGTGATTCCGGCCGCCATGTCCGCCACGCCGCTGCCGTTGCCGGAGCGGGTCGGACTCGCCTTCGTGGCCATCCCAATCGCCGCCGCGAGCCAGCGCTGGATCGAGGAACCGATTCGGCGGGGACGTCTCGTCGGGTTCAATCCAGGGCGAGGTCTGGCGTTCGCTGGCGCGCTCAGCCTGAGCGTCGCGGCGTCGTCACTCCTGGTGGGGTCCATCGTCGCCCTGCCGACGGCGCGATCGACGGCCAGCGGCAATCCAGAGCAGCAGCTGGGGCAGATCCTCGGCACGCCGGGCGTGTCACCAGAGGCAAGCGCCACCGAGCTGCCGTCCGCCTCGCTAACGCCATCAATCGTCCCGACCACCGCGCCGGGGCCGGTGCCGGCGGATCTCCAGCCACCCCTTCTCGGCGCCCGTCAGGATCTCCCAGCTGTCTACGCCGATGGCTGCGAGCTCGGGGAGCTTGCAACGCAGTCAGGACCGTGTGTCTACGGCGTCCCGAGCTCCCGCACGACCGTGGTCCTGTTCGGCGACTCGCACGCGGCGCAATGGTTCCCCGCCCTCGATCGCCTCGCGATCGAGCGGTCGTGGCGGCTGGTCTCGCTGACGAAGGCGTTGTGTGGCGCGGTCGACCATCCCGTGTGGAACGGCAACCTCAAACGGGCCTACCCCGAATGCGATGCGTGGCGCGCCTCGACGATCCAGCGCATCGCGAACGAGCACCCTGCCCTGATCGTGGTTGCGAACAGCAAGGCCGCCTCGTTCGAGATCGATGGCCGCCAGGCGAGGGCCGACGAGACCGCCTCCGGCTGGGTCGCAGCCGTCGCCAGCATGCTGCGGAAGCTCGGTGCGCCGCCGACTCGGGTCGTGCTCATCGGCGACACGCCGCAGATGGCCGGCGACCCCGCCGTCTGCCTGTCGGCCAACCTCGACAACGCGCTCGCCTGCGCGCGGCCCCGCGCCGAGGCCGTCGACTGGCAGCGCCTCGCCGCGGATCGACAGGCGGCCGAAGCGGCCGGCGCGACCTTCATCGATCCGACGCCCTGGGTTTGCCCAACCGAGCCGTGCCCGGTCGTCATCGGTGATTACCTCGTCTACCTCGACGGCGGGCACATCAACGCGACGTTCTCGACCGCGCTCGCTCCGTACCTCGGTGCCGCGCTCGGGCCATGACGGC
>DAINSJ010000088.1:0-6973 GCA_036741375.1 Candidatus Limnocylindrales bacterium | reverse complement strand
CCGGCGAGGACGGTCGAGCAGTCGATGACGCGGATTCCGGCGAGGGGACCGGTCGGGGTCGCCCCCGGTGATGACATGGCGGCGATGGTACTCAGACGGCGGCGTCGGCCTCGAGCTCGTCGTCCAGGATCGCCGGGCGCCCGGGGACCCAGGGAACATCGGAGCCATCGAGCTTCGGCTCGCCCTCGCGAACCCAATCGACGAGCTCGCGATTCACGACGATCGTGCCGTTCGGCTCGCGGACGATGTCGGTTCCGCGCCGGAACTCGATCGTGGCATCCGTGAGCGGGACCATCGGGCTGCGCGCCCGCAGCGAGGCGAGCGGATCCTCGCCGTGACCGCTATGGAGCCGGCCCGAGACGAGATATCGACCGGCCCGGAGGACGATTCGGTGGGTCTGAGTGGGCACGCGCTGGGCCCGATCGCCCCGGGGTCCCGCGGCGTAGACGAGCGGCAGCTCCCCTCGTCGCACGAGGATCTCGGCGACCACCATCGAGCCTCCGCTCGGGAGCCGTTCGGCGAGGGCGTCGACCAGGACATACTCGTCGTGGACGTTCAGCATGTCGGACAGGCGGGAGCTGTCGAGGCCAACCCGGCCGGAGAGGCGCTCGTCGGAGGTATAGGCGACGAAGTCGACCTCGGGCAGGTCGTCGGGCTCGCCCTCCCGGCCCGCATCCCAACCCGAACCGGCGGGCTGGCGCAGGACGAGCCGAAGCCGTGTCCCGATCGAACCGATCATGGGCGGAGGATGACGCTCCGACGGCGGCTCGTCCCGGGGACGAAGGTACCGGTCGCCGCTACGATGCGGATATGACCGAATCGACCGATTCTCGCCCGCTGACGCTGATGACCGTGCACGCCCACCCCGACGACGAGACCATCGGGACGGGTGGTTCGATGGCCAAGGCCGTGCGTGACGGGCGCCGTGTCGTGCTCGTCACGGGCACCCGCGGCGAGATGGGCGAGATCGTCGTCCCCGAGATGGACACGCCCGAGAACCACCGTCGCCTTGGTGAGCTGCGGGCGGCCGAGCTCGAGGCGGCGATGGGCGACCTTGGCGTGACCGAGTGGGAGAACCTCGGCTATCGCGACTCGGACATGATGGGTCGGGTCGGGAACCAGGACGCGCGCTCGTTCTGGCAGGCCGACGTCGACGAGGGGGCGCGACGCCTTACGTGGCTCGTCCGGAAGCACCGGCCGGACGTCATGACGACGTACAACGACTTCGGCGGCTACGGCCATCCCGACCACATCCGGACACACGACGTGGCGGTCCGGGCCTTCGCTCGAGCAAGCGATCCGAAGTGGTACCCGGAGCAGCTCGTGCCGGAGCACGGCGGGACGGGGGCGGCCGAGGCGGATGGCGGGCTTGCCCCGTGGTTCGTTTCGAAGATCTACGAGCAGGCGATCCCGGCGTCGGTGCGGAACGCGATGCGCGACCGGATGGAGGCCGCCGGCGAGCGGAGCTTCTGGTCCGAGCCCGAGAACGCCACGCCCGAGGAGCTCGCCGCGTACAACGAGCAGATCGCGAGGATGCTCGTGCCGGACGAGAAGATCACGACCTGGATCGATGTCACGGACGTCCTCGACCAGAAGTGGGCCGCGATCCAGAAGCACAAGACCCAGATGAGCCCCGAGAACCCATTCCTGCGCTTCGGGCCCGATGCCTGGCGCGAGTTCTGGGCGAAGGAGGCCTACATCCTCCGCGAGTCGCGGATCCCGACGAACCTGCCCGAGACGGACCTGTTCGCCGGCCTCTCGTGAGCGAGGGCGGGCCGGGCGACGGCGCCGGAACCGGGCACGTGCCCGGAGATCTTGAGTTTCGCCCGCTTCGCGCCGAGGAGGTCGACGGGGCTGCCGAGATGCTGGCGCGAGCGTTTCGGGACGATCCGGGCTCGATCATCATCGAACCGGACCCCTCGAAGCGCGAGGCTGCGAATCGCACGCTGTTTCCAGTGATCGTCCGCCACGCGGTGGGCGTCGGCGAGGTCACGGCCGCGATCGCCGACGGCCGGATCCTCGGCATCGCGACCTGGCTTCCCCCAGGGCGGGTGCTCCCCACGGAGGACGAGCTCGTTGCCGCGGGGCTGCTCGACGCGGTCGCGGCCGTCCCCGAGGCCGCCACGCGCATGGGCCCGATGGTCGCCTTCCTCGATGACCAGATGCGGCGCGCGATCAGCGGACCGCACTGGCGGCTCGAGTTCTTCGGGGTGGAGCCAGAGCTCCAGGGATCCGGCATCGGGAACCGGCTCATCGAGTCCGGCCACCGTCGTGCGAACGCGGCCGGCGAACGCTGCTACCTCGAAACGTTCACGATGAAGAACGTCGCCTGGTACGCGAAGCGGGGCTGGGCGGTCGTGATCGAAGGCATCGTGCCGGGGGCGGAGACCACGGTCTGGGGCCTGATCCGTCAGCCTCGCGCCGCCTGACTCGCACGGTCCCGGGTCGTCGCGTCGCGTTTCCGGCGAGTTTTTCTCAAACCGACCTGTGGGGTCGCCTAGATCATCGTCGGGGTGGTTTCGGGGCCGCACGAGGGCGCGGACGGGCATCGGCGGCGATCGGCTGAGCACGAACTCGGCTCGAACACCCGCGCGCCGGGACTGGGAGTGGCCCGCAACCTGATCTAACGGTCCTGGTGTGTCGATTTGAGGAGAGGGCGCCTCCGGCGGAGGGCTACGGGCTCCTCGTCACCAGGGCAGGAGCCCGCGCGACGCCCGGAAGACCTGGTCCATCACCACTCGGCCACTCCGGGCCGGGTCGAGGAAGTTTGGCTGCGAGCCGTCGAGGATCAGGTAGGGATGGATCTGCGCCTGCACGAGGCGTGTGCCTGAGTACGTCAGCTCGAGGGTGATCCCCTCCTCCGTCTGCTCCGAGCGGTCGATGTTGAACACGAAGTCGCCGAGCGCATAGAACGTCGGCTTGCCCTTGTAGACCTCGACCGCGCCCGCCCAGTGCGGGTGGTTGCCGATGACGATGTCCGCGCCGGCATCGATCGCGGAGTGGGCAAGGCTGCGCTGATAGGCGGTCGGGTTCGCGGTGTACTCGACTCCCCAGTGGGGGAAGACGATCACGAGCTCGGCTCCGAGGGCCCGGGCCGCGGCGACGTCCTGGCGAACGCGGACGGCGCTCATCTGATTCGAGCCTGCCGTGGTCGCGCCCGCGCCATAGGCGGGCTTGATCGTGTCGTAGCCGAGGATCGCCACCCTGATCCCGCCCGCCTGGAGGATCGATGGTCCTCGCGCGGCGGCGAGATTCGCGCCGGCGCCGCCGTGGGCAATCCCCCACCGATCCAGATTCGCGATCGTGTCGGCGATCCCGCTGGCGCCGGAGTCGCCGATGTGATTGTTGGCGAGCGAGACCCAATCGATGCCGGCGTTCTTCACCCCCTCGATGAGCGCCGGGTCGGCGCTGAACCGGTAGCCGCCCGGGTGGTAGACGAAGTCGTCCGGTGCCGGGTTCTCGAAGTTCGCGATCGACAGGTCGGCCTTCGAGAGAAGATCGTGCACGGCGCCCGCATTGCCGGTCCGTTTGGCGCGCGGCAGCAGCGCGCCGCGCGTGCTGCAGCAGTAACGGGAGAGGATCTCGGCCGTCCCGCCGGCGAACGGGAAGTCCACCCCGAGCCCGAGGGTTTTGACGTGATATGCCACCGAGCCATCGAGGTTGATGTCGCCGCCGGCGACGAGGGTCCACGCAGTGGCGGGGTCGTAGCTCGCGGGGCTTTCACGTGCCTGGATCGAGAGCGGCCAGCTCGCCACGCTGGCCACTCGATGGACGCCGAACAAAGAGACACCACCCCACGCCAGGGCGCGGACACTCGGAACGACGTCGTCGGCGCGAAGGAATCCGAGGCGGTCGGCGGTCCTGGCCAGGTCGTCCCGAAGGGCTGTGGCGCTATTCACGGTGATGAATCTCGATCCGGTCGGGGGCCGGCTAGCCCCGACCGCAGCGAGGACGGCATCCGCGTCGCCGGCAAGGACCTCGACCGCTCGATAGCGCGTGCTCGTTCCGGCGAGAACGGCGGCGACCTCGGCGGCGTCCGTCGAATCCCACGGCGCCCGGAAGCTCGTGACCGGCACGATCGGGATCAAACCCGCCGTCGCGGGGCTTGGAAGCGGGGAGCCGGGGAGCGCCGAGTCGGGGTCCAGCGTCCGGGACGCTCCGGGCGGGAGGGAAGCCTGGTGGTTCGTCGGCGTCACCGCGGGCTCGCCGTTCGAGCCCGAGCCGAGCGGCCCGGCGAGCAGGACGATCGCCGCCACGCTCGCCAGCGTGACGAGCACGAGGAGCGGCGCCCTGGAGCCGGGTCTCATGACAGGAGTATCCGCGGCCGGCGGTCCAGCGGCGAGCCGGGCAAGGAGACGCCCCGTCCGGGCGGGCGGGGCGTCGGAGGCATTCGAGGAGGATGGCGGACCCGACCGGATTCGAACCGGCGATCTCCAGCGTGACAGGCTGGCATGTTGGGCCGCTACACCACGGGTCCGTGCAGCGAGTCGCGAGGATAGCAGGTCGCTCGACGCCGGCCGTTCGGCGCTGGGCCTCAAGCCGCGCGGCAGCCGGCCCAACCGGCCTGACGCGATATCCTCGCCGCCCATGCCACCGATCGACCTGCGGTCCGACACGGTCACCCACCCGACGCCCGAGATGCGCCGGGCGATGGCCGACGCCGAGGTCGGCGACGACGTCTTCGGCGACGATCCGACCGCCATCGCGCTCGAAGCCCGCGCCGCGGAGCTCCTCGGCAAGGAGGCCGGCCTCTTCGTTCCGTCCGGCGCGATGGGCAACCTCGTGTCGCTCATGGCCCACCTCGCCCGAGGCCAGGAGGCGATCGCCGGCGAGCAGGCCCACCTCGTCATCGACGAGGCCGCCAGCCATGCGGTCGTCGTCGGGGCGTCGATCCGGACGATCCGCGAGCAGCCCGACGGCAGCCTCGACCTCGACACGATCCGGAACGCCTTCCGCGACCCAACGGACCCGCACGAGCCGATCACCGGGTTGATCACGATCGAGAACACCGTCGCGCACGCGATGGGCCAGCCGCTCACGCCCACCTACACGGCGGCGGTCGGGGCGGTCGCTCGCGAGCGCGGCGTCCCCCTCCATATCGACGGCGCCCGCTTCTGGAACGCCGTTGTCGCCCTCGACGTGAGCCCGAAGGAGCTCGCCGGGCCGGCGGACAGCGTCTCGTTCTGCCTCTCGAAGGCGCTCGCCTGCCCGATCGGCAGCGTCGTCGTCGGCTCGAAGGACTTCATCTGGCGCGCGCGCCGCGCCCGCAAGCTCCTCGGCGGTGGGATGCGCCAGGTGGGCGTCATCGCGGCGCCAGGGCTGATCGCGCTGCGTGACGGTCCCGCCGGGATGATCGAGCGCCTCGCCGAGGACCACGCGAACGCCCGCCGCCTCGCGGAGGCGCTCGCGGAGCAGCCCGAGATCCAGTCGGCAGGCGACATCGCCCAGCCCGAGCCGGGGCCGCTCGATCCCGGTCGCGTGCGCACGAACTTCGTTGTCTTCAAGGTCGAGCGCGACCGGACGGCGTTCCTCGACGCGCTCGCTCGTGAAGGCGTCCTCATGGTCGCGTACCCGCACGGGCAGGTCCGCGCGGTCACGCACTACGGCGTCGACGCCGACGACATCGAGACGACCATCGGCGCGGTCCGTCGGGCACTCGCGTCGACGTCCGGGACGTGGGCCGGCGCCGAAGCAGGCACGAAGACGCGGGGCGCGGAGCGGGCCGGCACCGACACTGCCGCCGCGGCCGGCACCGACACCGCCGCCGCGGCCGTGGCTCGCTGACCGTGCCGGCGGGGACACTGGGCGGCGTCGAGCTCACGCGGCCGGCGCCGGCCGCTGAAAAGGGGCCGCTCGACGATACGTTCTACGACCTCGTCGAGGCCCGATTCCGCGACCGCGTCGAGCGCGACCCGGTCTCTGCGACCTACCTCGGGATCCACGCGTGGGACGATCAGCTCGGCGATCCGTCGCGCGACGCCGCCCTCGAAGAGATCGAGAGCGATCGCCATCACCTCGCCGCGATCGAGGCCCTGGATACAGCCGGACTCTCCTCGGAGGCGCGATTCGAGCGCGACCTCGAGCTGCACCACCTCCGGCTGTCGCTCTTCAACGGCGATGTCGTTCGATCGTGGGAGCGTCACGCCACCGGAGCGTCGGCGGTGGGCGACGCCCTCTTCCCGCTCTTCGCCCGCGACCATGCGCCGCTGAACGAGCGGCTCGAGGCGATCGCCGGCCGGCTCGAGGGCGTGCCCGCCTACCTCGCGGCTCACCGGACTCGCGCCGTCCAGCCGCAGGTGCGAGTCTGGCAGGAGGTCGAGCTGACCGCGAGCCGCGACCTGCCGGGGTTCCTCGACGAGATCATCGCCGCGGCGGACGGGCTGTCCGCGACCGCCCACCGTCGCCTGCTCCAAGGTGCGGACGGCGCGCGCATCGCCGTCTCCGAACAGGCCGACTGGATCCGCGGAACCCTCGCGGCCGGGACGGGCGCGTGGCCGCTCCAGCGGGAGCGGTACGACGAGCTCGTGGGCCTGCGCGCCTTCGGCGGCCTCGATTCGGACGCGATCCTCGCGATCGGCTGGGATCAGCTCGAACGCAATCATGCCGATCGAGCCGCCGCGGCCCGCGAGATCGATGCATCGGCAACTGAGGCCGACGTCATCGACCGCGTGAAATCCGACCATCCGGCGACGTTCGAGGGCGCACTCGAGGGCTACCGAACGGCGATGAACCGGGCCCGCCGGCACCTTATCGAGCATGACCTCGTCACGGTTCCGGCCGACGAGCGCGTCGAGGTCATCGAGACGCCCGCTTACCTCCGCGGGGTCCTGCCGTTCGCCGCCTACTACGCCCCGGCGAAGTGGGATACCGGCGCGGTGGGGCTCTACGTCGTGACCCCGTCTGTCGATGGCGACCCGGGAGCCATGCGCGAGCACTACCGGGCTGCCATCAGCAACACGAGCCTCCACGAGGC
>DAINSJ010000087.1:0-7079 GCA_036741375.1 Candidatus Limnocylindrales bacterium | reverse complement strand
GCGGCGATCGTGGCCGCGGTGGGCGTCGGCGTCCAGCCCGACCTCCCGACCGCGATCCGGGCAATGACCGCGATCGACCATCGGCTCGAGCCGGATCCGGAGCGCCACTCGGCCTACGACCGGGTCTACCAGGCGTATGTCGGCCTCTATCCGGCGATCGCGCCGGTGCTGCGGGCGGCGTTCGCATGACCGCGGATCGAGCAACACTCCTGGCGACAACCGGACGAATCAGCCTCCGCGGCGTAACGGTCACGTTTCCCGCTGCCGGCGGAAGCCGAACGGTCGCCGTCGAGGACGTCGACCTCGCCGTCGAGCCCGGGCAGATCGTCTCGCTCATCGGGCCGAACGGCGGCGGGAAGAGCACGATCCTGCGTGTCATCGCGGGTTTGCTTCTTCCCGATCGCGGCGAGGTCCTCCTCGACGGCGAGCCGATCCCTGGCCCAGATCCGCGAATCGGACTCGTGTTCCAGGAGCCGCGACTGCTGCCGTGGCGGTCGGCCGCGCGGAACGTCGCCTATCCGATGGAGCTCGCGGGCTGGGACCGAGCGAAGCGCGAGGCCCGCGTCACGGCGCTCCTCGACACCGTGGGTCTCGCGGGGGCCGCGGATCGGATTCCCGCGGAGCTCTCCGGCGGGATGCGCCAGCGGGCCGCCCTCGCCCGCGCCCTCGCGCTCGAGCCCCGTGTCCTCCTTCTCGACGAGCCCTTCAGTGCGCTCGACGCCCTGACCCGCGAGCGGTTCAACGTGGAGCTGCTCGGCCTGTGGAGTCGGGCGCGAGCGACGATCGTCGTCGTCACCCACAGCATCCAGGAGGCGATCTTCCTCGGCAACCGAGTGGTGGTCCTCGCCGGTCGGCCGGGCCGGGTTGTCGCGGACATCCCCGTGAACCTGCCCCGTCCCCGAACCATGGACCAGCTCGACGAGGCGATCGTCTCGGCCACGGCCCGTGAGATCCGGGCCCACCTCGACGCGGCGGCCCCGGCATGACGGCGAGCACACCGCGGTTCGGAGACCCGGGCCTCTCGACCGGCCGCCGATCGCAGGTCCTGTTCGGCGGGGCTGGCCTCGTCGTGTTCCTCGCGCTGTGGCAGGCGATCGTCATCGTCGGTGGTTATCCGCCGTTCATCCTGCCGCCGCCCGACGCGGTGATTGCGCGTCTCGTCTCGGGTTGGGCGGACGGCACGATCGCCCCGCATGCCCTCCGGACGCTCCTCGAGGTCGCCCTCGGCTTCGGGGCGGGCGCCGCCGTGGCGCTCATCGTCGGCTATGCCCTGGCCCGCTCGGCTTTCGTGGAGCGGCTCGTCTCGCCCTACATCGTCGCGGCCCAGGCGACGCCGATCCTCGCCCTGTCGCCGGTCCTCGCGCTCTGGTTCGGGCCGGGGCTGACGAGCAAGGTGGTGATCTGCGCGCTGATCGTGTTCTTCCCGATCGCGATCGCGACGATGGTCGGGATCCGCTCGGTCGACGCCGGGCTGCTCGAGCTCGGCCGAAGCTTCCGGGCCACGCGTCGCCAAATCATCACCACTCTTGAGATCCCGGCCGCGCTGCCTTCGATCTTCGGCGGGCTCCGCGTCGGCGTGACCCTTGCCGTCGTCGGCGCGATCGTCGGCGAGTGGGCCGGCTCGGACCAGGGCCTCGGCGTCCTCATCAACCTCGCCCGTGGCAGTCTCTTCGACATCCCGCTGCTCTTTGCCACCCTCGTCACGATCGCCCTGCTGGGCGTCGCGCTGTACGTCCTCGTCGTCCTCGTCGAGCGGACGCTCCTCCGAGCCCGCTGACCGCCATCAGGAGTCCGACCATGCCCCGTCGCCATCTTCCGCTTCGCCTCATCGCCCTGTCGCTCGTCGCCGGCCTCTCCGTCGGTGCCTGCAACCTGACGGGCGGCACGCCGGCCCCCGCGGGGACGCCCCTGCTGGTCGGGCTGGGCTACATCCCGAGCGTCCAGTTCGCGCCGTTCTATCTGGCCCAGCAAGCCGGCTACTACCGTGACGCGGGCCTCAACGTGACCTTCCAGAACAAGATCGAGACCGACCTCATCCCGCTGGTCGGCCAGGGCGCCATCGACATCGGCGTCGCCGACGGGACCGACGTCATCCCGGCCGTGAGCCAGGGGATTCCGGTCCGGTATCTCGCCACTCTGTACGGCCGCTACCCCTCGATCGTGTTCACGAAGGCATCGTCGGGGATCAAGAAGGCCGCCGACCTCAAAGGCAAGAAGATCGGGATCCCCGGTCGCTACGGATCGTCGTGGATCATGCTCCAGGCGCTGCTCGGATCGGCCAAGCTCAAGCTCGCGGACGTCCAGATCGTCGAGTACCCCGATTTCGGCCAGGGGGTCGCCGTGCAACAGGGCGCGGTCGATGCGGCGACCGGATTCGCGAACAACGAGCCGGTCCAGCTCGAGCTGGCCGGGACCAAAACCGTGGTGCTCCACGTGGATCAGGTCATCGCGCTGCCCGGGCCCGGGCTGATTGCCGGGACCGCTGCCATCAAGGACGGCCAGCCGAAGCGGGCCGCAGTCGCGGCGTTCGTCCGGGCAACGGTCCGGGCGATGATCGAGATTGCGGCGAACCCGGCAAAGGGCCTGGACGCCTCGATCGCCGCCGTCCCCGAGCTGGGCTCGAACCGGGCCACGCAGGCGGCGATCCTCGCCGCCACGATCGCGACATGGGCCGGGCCGGTCCAGCAGGCCGACGGCTTCGGCGCCTTCGACCGGGCCGGCTGGACGGCCTCGATCGTCTTCCTGAAGAAGCTGGGCCTCGTCAAGCTGCCGGTCACGATCGACCAGCTTGTCGTGGACGGTTTCGTTCCGAGCCAGGGCCAGAGCGCGAGCCCGAGCCCAAGCTGACCGGCACGCTGGCGGGTCCAGTGGCAGATCGGCTCATACTCCGGGCATGACGCTTCGACGATTCCTCCCACCGGCCGGCGCCAATTCGGGCCAGGCCGCGCCGGCCGACGACCACGACACCGAGACCGTCCGCCGGATCGCCGGCCAGCTCGACGCGCTGCCGATCGACCGGGCCCGTTTCCTCGCTGCCTTCGCCTACATCCTCATGCGGGCCGCGGCCGCCGACCTCGAGATCAGCGACGTCGAGAGCCGGGCGATCGAAGACCTCGTTGCCGAGCACGGCGGCCTGCCTCGGGCCCAGGCCGTGCTCGTCGCCCAGATGGCGAAGAGCCAGTCCCTGCTCTATGGCGGCACCGAGGATTACCTCGTGACCCGCCAGTTCCGCGAGCTCTCGACCGAGGAGGACCGGCTCGCGCTCCTGCGCTGCTGCTACCTCGTCGGGGCGGCCGACGACAACATCACGGTGGAGGAATCCGACACGCTCCAGGAGATCGCCCGCGAGCTCGACATCGAACGGTCCGCCGTCAACGTGATCCGTGACGAGTTCGCGCCGAAGCTGTCGGCGATGAAGGCGCTCCTCCGCTTTCGCGGCGAGGCCTGACGGTCGACCCCGGCGCGTCGGCTTAGAGGCCGAGCGCCTCAGCCAGGGCCGCGTCGAGCTCGTCGTTCGTCGGCTCGCGCAACGTGAGCGTCGGCCGGTCCAGGTCGCCGAGAAGGATCGTCGGCGTCTTCCACTCGCCACCGTTGAGCCGGCGAATCCACGCGTCCGCCTCGGGGTCCAGGTCGACGTGCAGGTACGTGAACGCGATGCCCCGCGACGCGAGGTGGTCGCGGGAGCGGGTCGTGTCCTCGCAGGTATCGCGACCGAGGACAAGGATCGCCGGTGGTCGGGCGTCGGGCGTCGTCATCCTCAGTTCGGCCGCGTCCCGCCCTGGTTGCCGCCGTCGCGGAGGAATCGCTCGATCTCGGTGATGAGGTCGTCGCCCGACGGCAGGCGCGCCTCGTCGACCATCGCCTCGAGTCGCTCGACGTAGGTCCGGGTCGTCTCCTCGCGCGCCGCCGCGGCGTCGAGGCGGACGCGCATCAGGCGCGCCTCCTCGGGCAGGTGGCCGGTGTCCAGCTCGAGCCCGAGATGCCGCCCGAGAACCCGCAGCAGCTCGATCGACGCGCCGGGGTACGGACCCGAGATGTAGTGGGGGATCTGGGCGAAGTAGCCGACCGAGGGGATCCCGGCCTTCGTGATCGCGATGTCGAGGACGGAGATCGCGGCCGCCGGCACGGTCAGGGTCCCCTGGGGACCCGGCTGGACCCCGCCGCGGAGCAGCCCCGGCTCCGAGGCCGTGCCGAGAATGGGCACGGGGCGGGTGTGCGGAACGGCGGCCGGGATCGCGCCGAGGCTGATCCACTCGGCGACCCCGAGCTGGCCGGCGAGGTCCGCGACGTCGGCGGAGAGCTCGTGCCAGCGGTAGTCCGGCTCGGCGCCTGTGAGCACGAGCAGGTCACGCTCGGAGACCCGCGTCGAGCGAAGGGTGAGCTCGGGCCACGTGAGGCTATCGGGCCGGCCGTCGACGATCTCGAGCGTCGGCCGGCGGGCCCGGTAGTCGAAGATCGCATCGGCGTCGAACGTCGCGAGGATCCGGCCGCCCTCGGCGAGTGTCGCCGCGGCCGTCGTCGCCGCGCTGCCGGCGTCGACCCAGCCATCGAGGGCGACGATCATGCTCGGGGCCACGAGCTCGTCGTGGTGAGCGAGCTTGTACAGCGTCATGCGGTCAGGATAGGCGCGATCGGGTTCGGGTCCCGTTCAGGCCTCGTCCGGCCAGAGCGGCGCCGCGGTCGGCGCGATCGGGAGCGCGTCCCAGTCGGACCGCGGCGGCGAGAAGACGTCGATGACGATGGCACCCTCTGGCCCGGCCTGCACGTCGTGCGGCTGGTTCGAGAGGATCCGCCACGTGCCGCCGGGGCCAAGGTCGCGGGTCTCGCCGTCGACCGTGAAGTGCATCGTGTCGCGGATCACCATGCCGAGCTGCTCGGCTTCGTGACGGTGCTCCGGAACCATCGCGTTCGGTACAAGCTCGACGATCCCGAGGGTGATTCGCTCGCCCTGGACGCGTCGGGCGCGGACGGTGTCACCCCAGATCTGGAGGAGCGGGAGCGTGTCGAGATCGGCGAAGTGGCTCACGCGGAAAACCTCATAGGGGGGTCGCATCACGCGTCGCAAGCTGGGGTCTCGCCAGCATACCCCGGCCCTCAGCGAAGCCGGCGCGCCGCCGATCGAGCAGCGTGCAGCCCCGGCATCCCGTGCACCCCGCCGCCCGGCGGCGTCGACGCGGAGCCGAGGAAGATCGCCGGATCCGGGGTCGAGTACGGGTCGAGGCGCCACGCCGGTCGCGTGAACAGCTGGCCGAGGTCGAGCCGGCCGCCGGCGATGTCGCCGCCGATGTCGTTGCGGTCGTACGCCTCGAGCGCGGCCGGGCTCGTCGCGGTCGTCGCGAGGATCCGTCCCCGGAACCCCGGTGCGAACCGCTCGACCTGGTTGATGATCGCCCCGGTCATGTCGACGGCCGATCCGTTCGGGACGTGGCAGTACGCCCAGACGGTATTGCGGCCCTCGGGCGCCCGCGACCGGTCGAAGAGGCTCTGCTGGGCGAGCAGCACGAACGGCCGCTCCGGCGTCCGGCCGGCGGCCACGTCGGCCTCGGAGCGGGCGATCTCCTCGAAGGTCCCACCGACGTGGACGGTGCCAACGCGGGAGAGACCCTCGGCGCGCCACGGGATGGCCCCCTCGATGGCGAGATCGAGCTTGAAGACGCCGGGCCCGTATCGAAAGCGCTCCAGCGAGCGCCGATAGCGCCCGGAGAACCGATCGCCGGTGATCTCGAGCAGGCCCCGGGCCGAGGTATCGAAGACCGCGACGCGATGTGGCGGCAGGTCCTCGAGGCGCGTGACCGTGCGGCCCGTCTCGATCGTGCCGCCGAGCGACAGCAGCTCGGCCGCGAGGGCCTCGGGGATGCTGCCCGCACCGCCGGCGGGGAATGGCCAGCCGTCGTGGTGCGCGCTCGCGAGCATCAGGAGCGCGGCGGCGCCGCTGACGGGCTCGCTCAGCCGCAGCATCGAGTGTGCGGCCGCTCCCGCGAAGAGGGCCCGCGCGGGCGCGTCGCGGAATCGCCGGACGAGGAGCGTGGCGGGCTGCAGGGCGAGCAGGCCGAACAGCCCGAGGCGGATGGCGCGAGGCGGCCAGAGCGGCAGGTGAAACGGCGCCAGCAGGTCCGGCAGCAGTGCGTCGTGGTTGCGGACCAGCGGCGCGAACACGCGTCGGTACGCGTCGCGATCCCGGCCGAGCTGCGCGGCGGTGACCTCCACGTCCTGCTCGACGATGACCGCCGACCCGTCGTCGAGCGGATGGCCCACGCTCGCCGGCGGCTCGATCCAGCGAAGCCCTTGCCGCTCGAGGTCGAGCCCCGCGAAGAACGGCGACGTCCTGCCGAACGGATAGATCGCGCTGCACACGTCGTGGATGAAGCCCGGCAAGGTGAGCTCGGCCGAGCGGGCCCCGCCGCCGACGGTCGCCGCGGCCTCGAGGAGCGTCACCGATCGACCCTCGCGCGCGAGGGTGATCGCGGCGGAGAGGCCGTTCGGGCCGCCACCGACGACAACCGCGTCGACTTCCAAGGCGCCATTCGTCGCACGCTGGGCCGCAGTGCGGGACAGGGTTGCCGTCATCGTCGCAACCGGATCGGCCGCACGAAGTCACCGAGCGGCGTCCGGACCCACCACGCGCCGGTCTGACGCCACTCCTGCAGGCTCGAGAAGCGGTAGCGGAACAGCCTCGCCCGGACGTATGCCGGCGGTGTATCGGGGAACGGGTCCGTCCGCAGCAGCGCGAGGGTCGGTCGATCGCCTTCGAGGAGGCGCGTGAGGAAGGGGACGAACCATCGTTCGCCGTACCGCGGGGACAGCGGCAGGAACCACATCAGCCAGTCGAGGCGGAGGTGGTACGGCGCGACCTGCGGCGGCATGCGCCGGACGTCACCGGGCTTGCCCTTGAAGCCGTACTCGCGCCAGGTCGTGTCGGGACCGACCTCGGACGCGTCCGTGCCCTCGACGATCACCTCGTCACGGACGCGGCTGACGGAGCCGAAGGCGCCGTAGGTGTTCACGAGCCGGAACGGGTCGAAGGACGCGTTCATCGCCTGGTTCGGGCTCAGCAGGTTCCGGACCGGGAACCAGCTGAG
>DAINSJ010000086.1:0-7125 GCA_036741375.1 Candidatus Limnocylindrales bacterium | reverse complement strand
CCGCAGTACAAGACGAACGGCAAGCTCTACGTCAACTACACCGATCGGAACGGGAACACGGTTGTGGCCGAGTACCGGCGTGCATCGTGGGACGCAAACCGGGTGAACGTCACGACGCGCAGAGTGCTCCTGCAGGTCGTGCAGCCGTATGCGAATCACAACGGCGGAATGCTCGCGTTCGGCAGCGACGGCTACCTGTACATCGGCCTCGGCGATGGGGGCTCCGGCGGAGACCCCGGGAATCGGGCCCAGAACAAGACGACGCTCCTCGGCAAGCTCCTCCGGATTGACGTCAACGGCACTGCCGGCTCACTGCCGTACCGGATCCCCAGCACGAACCCCTTCGTGAACACGTTCGGGGCCGATCAGATCTGGTCCTATGGCCTCCGCAATCCGTGGCGCTTCAGCTTCGATCGCTGGAACGGCGACCTGTGGATCGGCGACGTTGGCCAGAGCAGCTGGGAGGAGATCGATCACGTCCGGAAGTCCAGCGGCAATGGCCGGGGCGCGAACTTCGGCTGGCGGGTCCTCGAGGGATTCCATTGCTTCAATCCCGCCACCGGCTGCAGCGCTGCCGGGAAGACACCCCCGCTGCTCGAGTACTCACAGTCGCTCGGCTGCGCCGTGATCGGCGGCTACGTCTATCGCGGACCAACATTCGCCGCGCTGGCCGGGTGGTACCTCTTCGGCGACGAGTGCTCCGGCCGGATCTGGGCCGTCTCCACCGGGGCGACGTCGCCGGCCACCCCACAGCAGCTGCTCGACACGACGTACGCGATCAGCTCGTTCGGCCAGGACGATCGCGGCGAGCTGTACGTCCTCGACCTGGCCGGCGGCCGGATGTACCGCGTCGTCGCCGGCTAGGGGAGGGCGGCAGGCCTCAGGGACAGCTCGGCACGTTGACCCGGTACAGGAAGAGCGGCATCGCCGGCCCCGCGAGCTGGTACTGCCGATAGGCGGACGGGTCGGCGAAGACGATCTCGTAGCCGGGGCGGTTGATCTGGCTCGACGTGACGACGCCGCATAGCCGGAATGACGGCCACCAGGCCGTGTACCACATCTGGCCCTTGGGAGCCCCGGCGTACACCGTCGCGTCGCCCGTGGAGTAGTAGCCCACCCACTCCATCCCGCCATCGACATGTCCCGCCGGAATCCCCATCGCGACGGCCCGCTCCCCGAACGCCCATCGGCCAGCCGAGAACGCGTTCGAGGCCAGGAGATTCATCACCGAGAGGACGCCAAGGACTGTGACCAGGGCGACGGCCAGCCAGGGCGCGGGGCGGAACCTCGTCCGGCTCGGCTCGGATTCGTGGCCGGAGTCTCGCCCGGGGTCGCGGCTCGATTCGGCGGGTTCGACGGGTTCGGGCTCGACGGGCTCGTCCGTCGCCTCGGCGACGGACGCGGGCCGGATGAGGAGCAGCGCTGCCCCGACGAGGACGAGGGGCCAGAGATACCGATCGAACATCGAGAAGGCGAAGCCGTAGAGCGCCAGGCCCACCGCCGTGAAGAGCGCGAACGTGGCGAGGAGGCTCGCCGGCGAGCGGGACCAGGCGCGGATCCTCGCGACGCTCACGCCACCGTGCCGGACCGTCGAGCCGATGATCCCTGCCACCACGCCGGGCAGCAGGATCGTGGCGATGAGCGCCGCCATCTGGACGCCCGTCCACAGTTCGTTCGGGTAGATCGCGGGCCGCCCCCCGCCAAGTGCCCCGCCGCCGGTCGGTCCCGAGAGGCTGAACAGGTTTCCGATCAGCATCGATGGCAGCCGACCCGTCCTGGCCAGCGCGCTGAGCGGCACCCAGGCGACACCGATCCCGATGATGAGCCCGGGCAGCACGTCGACCACGCGCCAGCGAGAGCGCCACCAGGCAATGGCGAGCACGAGCGCCGGGCTAAGGCATACGGCCAGCGTCGAGAAGGCGGCCCGGAGACGACCGAGGCCCGGCCCCGGGTCGAACCGCACCGTGCCCTGGCCCTGAATCGATCCAGCCACGAGGTGGATGGCCGCGGCCACGGCCAGCAGGCCGATCGCGGCGACGACGTGGCGCCGCGGGCCATGCGAATCCGCCAGCGCTGCGACGACGATGACGGCCACCGGAGCGGCGAGCGCCGTCTCCCGGATGCTCACCCCGAACAAGCCGACCGCGAGGGAAGCGATCATGAGGCGCCACGAGATCTCGCCGCTCCGCCCGATCGCAGCCGATCCGAGCGCAAGGCACACGAACTCGCACGCAAGTCCGGGCACGTCGGTCATGAACGACGTCGTATTGACGAGGAAGCCGGGGACCAGCACGGCCGCCAGGACGGCCAGCGACGTCGCCGCCGTGCCGAGCACCCGCCGGATGAGGACGTAGGCGCCGACGAGGCCGGCAATCGTGAGGCTTGCCGTGGCGGCGGCGAACGCCCATGGCGCGCCGCCGGAGAGCCACAGGAAGGGCTGGATGAACAGGATCTGCCCGATCAGGGACATCACGCCCCAGCCGCGCATCTCGAGCCGTCCCGTGGACCACAGGTTCAGCGCGATGCGCCGGTAGTCGAAGTCGTCGTTATGCGGGATGTCGAGCGCGCCGGAGACGATGCCGAGGATCGCTGGCAGCCCCACCGCCAGCGCGATGATCCCGGCAAGGGCGAGCCGGTCACCTCGGGTGAGCATCATCCCGAGGACGGTTGCGCGATCACGCGGAGAACCGGCGCCATCCGTCGCGCGGCCCGGGCGCGATGTGAGATTCGGTGCTTCTCGGCGGCGGAATACTGGCCGAACGTACGACCGCCGGGTGGCTCGGCCCCGGGCTCGAAGATCGGGTCATAGCCGAATCCGCCGCTGCCTCTCGGGGCCTCGGCGATGCGCCCCCGGGTCGTCCCCCGCCGAACGACGATCCGGAGGCCACCAGGTGCGACCGGGTCCTGGATCGCGAGGGCCAGCACGCAGACGTAGCGCGCCGCCCGCTGCGCCGGAAGCAGTCCCTCGAGCTCGCCGAGCAGTCGAACGTTGTTCTCCTCGTCGGTCGCGCTGGGGCCAGCATAACGACGCGTCCGTACGCCGGGCCGGCCACCGAGGGCGTCGACCTCGAGGCCCGAATCGTCGGCGAGGGCCGGCAGGCCGGTCGCCCGAGCGGCAAATCGGGCCTTGATCCGCGCGTTCGTCTCGAACGTCAGGCCGTCCTCGACGGGCGCGCCCTCGACGCCGAGGTCGTCGAGCGAGACGAGGTCCACGCCGTCGACATCGAGCAGCTCCCGGAGCTCGCGGAGCTTGTGGAGCGAGCGCGTGGCGATGACGACGCGCGGCCGAGCGGGCGTCGCGGTCACGTCGCCACCCTCGCCCTCAACGCGACCGCGGTCAGCGGCGGACCGTCGCGAGCGCCGCGGCCTGCGCCTCGAACAGCTTCTCGAGGCCCGTCTGGGCAAGGTCCAGGAGGCTGTCGACCCGAGCCCGATCGAAGGGCTTGCCCTCTGCCGTCCCCTGCAGCTCGACGTAGTGGCCCGTGTCGGTGGCCACGACGTTGAAGTCGACCTCGGCCTTCGAGTCCTCGGGGTAGTCCAGGTCAAGCATCGCGATGCCGTCGACGACGCCGACCGACACGGCCGCGACCTTGCCGACGAGCAGGCGCTCCATGCCGTAGGTGATCAGGGCCGCTGCAAGGGCGACGTAGCCGCCGGTGATCGAGGCGCAGCGGGTCCCGCCGTCGGCCTGGAGGACGTCGCAGTCGACCGTCACCGTTCGCTCGCCGAGCTTGCCGAGGTCGACGACGCCGCGCAGCGACCGACCGACCAGACGCTGGATCTCGTGGGTCCTGCCGCCGAGACGCCCCTTGACGGCTTCGCGCTCGGAGCGCTCGGCCGTCGCGCGGGGCAGCATCGAGTACTCCGCGGTGACCCAGCCGGTGCCCTTGCCGCGGAGGTGCGGCGGCACCCGATCGCCGATCGTCGCGGCGCACAGGACCTCGGTGTCACCGACGCGGATTCGGCATGAGCCCTCGGCCCACTTCAGGACGCCGAGCGTCATCGTGACCGGGCGGAGGTCGCCCGGGCCGCGGCCGTCGCCCCGGACCCTCGCGGGGGGGTTGCCGATGCTCATTGGGCGGCGATCCGGAACGTCATGCGCGTTGCTCCCTTCCTGCGACCGCAAGGCGCTCTTCGGCCTTCGCGGCGTCCCATAGATCGTCCAGTGTGGCGAAGTCGAGGTCGCGCATCGCCACGCCGCGCTCGGCGACCATGCGCTCCACGTGCCGGAAGCGCTCCCGGAACTTCGTGTTCGCCGCTCGGAGCGCGGCCTCCGACTCGATGCCGAGCTTCCGGCCGACGTTCGTGACGACCAGCAGGAGGTCGCCGAACTCCTCCTGGCGGTCCGCCGGCGTCGCGGCCTCGGCGAGCTCCGCGAGCTCCTCGGCGACCTTGTCGAGGACGCCGGCGACGTCCGGCCAGTCGTAGCCGAGGGCCGCGGCGCGCTCCTGCATCTCCTGGCCCGCCGCGAGGGCGGGCATCGAGGGACTGATCCCGTCGAGGGCGCTCTTCGGAGCCGCCTCCTCCGCTCCCGGCTCTGCCTGCTCGCGGGCCTCGGCACGCTCCTCGCCCTTGATGCGCTCCCACTGCCGGTTGACGTCAGCGGCCGTCTTCGCGACCGTGTCGCCGAACACGTGCGGATGGCGGCGCACGATCTTGCGGGCGATCGCCGCCTCGACGTCGGTCATGTCGAAGACGCCCGCCTCGGCCGCGAGCTGGGCGTGGAGCACGATCTGGAGCAGGAGGTCGCCGAGCTCCTCGGCGAGCGCGAGGGTCGCGCCGTCCTCGAGCGCGTCGTAGACCTCGTAGGTCTCCTCGAGCAGGTGCTTCCGCAACGAGGCGTGGGTCTGCTCGCGGTCCCACGGACAGCCGTCGGGCTGGCGCAACCGGTGGCTGATGTACGGCATCGCCCACGGCCCGGCGACGGCGAGCTCGGGCGAGACCGGTGCCAGGTACAGCGGCGTCTCGAGGTCCGCTGAGGCGAGCTCGGCGACGGTCGTCGACCCGGCGCCGTCGAGGCGGAAAACGGGGTGCCCGGCGGGATAGAGGCGGCGCAGGACGTCGAGCGGCCGGCGGCCTGCCGGGCCGTGCCGGCCCGGGAGCGGCTCGGGGCGTGCCGTAGCTGCCGGACTGGGGACACCGCCAGCACCTTCAGCGGCACTGCCGAGGATCGCGACCGGCGCGATCAGCAACGGCCGGGAGGCTTCGATCGGCGTCGCCGTGATCCCCTCGGCGGCGACGAGCTGGAGGCCCGCCGCGAGGTCGAGCCCGCAGCGGTCTCGCGCTTCGGCGACCAGAGCGTCGAGCACGCGGACCCTAGCCGGTGGCCGCGGTGGTGAGGTTGCGGTCGATCTTCGCCGCCGCCTTCTTCAGGGAGTACCAGTTCGTGAATCCGGTCTGCTTGAACGTCGCGATCTGCACCGCGGTGGCGGGTCGCATCTCCTCGGCGATGACCTTGTAGAGGTAGTCGCCGTCGTTCGGGACGTCGACGACGATCGTGGTGGCGCCGATCTTCGCATCGAAGATCGGGCCCTCGCGCGCGTCGCCGAGCTCGCCCTTGGCGACCCAGCCGATGTCGCCGACCTTGTGGGTCGCGTCCGGCTCGCCCTGGTCGATCGCCAGCTGGAGGAAGTTCGCGCCGGCGTCGGCCTGGGTCTTGAGCGTCCCGAGCCAGGCCTGGTTGCCGTCGCCGTAAGGCCGCAGGAACTGGACGACATGCCAACCGAAGGCGCTCCGGAACGGCGCGAGGATGTCGCCCGGCTTGAGGCCGGGCTTCATGACCTGCTTCGCGAAGTTCGCGTCGAGCGGGCTGCTGGCGTTCACGAAACCGAGCTTGCCGCCGTTGTCCTTGCCGGTCGGGTCGTCGGACATGGTCCGGGCCATCGAATCGAACTTCGAGGGGTCCTTGACGAGGGTCTCGTAGGCCGCTTGTGCCTCCTCGCGTGCCTTCTCCCAGGCGGGATCGCTGCCGGGAAGCGTCGCGGCGCCGGTGGCATCGTCCTTGGGCGAGAACAGGATGTGGCGGACCAGCACGCCGTCGGGCATCGGCGTGACGGCCTTGAGGAAGATCTGCTGGACGTGCCGCTGGAGCGCCGGCTTCGACAGGTCGGCCACGACGCTGTCGGACAGCTTCTGGCGGGTCACATCACCCTTGGCCGCCACCCGGTAGTCGGCGAGCTTGATCCCGGCGGTGTCGAGCTTCGTGTCGAACGCCTGGTCGACGGTCGCCGCCGAGATGTCCGTCACCCGGCCGATCCGGAAGATGCCGTCGTCGCCCTCGACGACGCCCGTCGTCGTGTCCTTCGCGGCCGCGAACACGGCATCCATGAGCTTCGCGTCGTAGCCGCTGTCTTTCTGGATCCAGCCGAGGTCACCTGCCTGGGGTGCGCTCGACGCCGTGGAGGTCGTCTTCGCAACGTCGTCCCACGACTTGCCGGCCTTGAGCTGGGCAAGCGCGGCTTCCGCCTTCGAGCGCGCGACGGCCTTCTCGGCGTCACCCGGAGTCCCCGTCGCGGGATTCGTGACCGGCTCGACCTCGATCACCCAGGTGTGGCGCTGCTCGGCCACCGTGGCCTCCTTGAGCAGCTGGGCGTCGATGTCGGCGTCGCTCACCGTGATCCCGGCCTGCGCCGCGAGGGTCCCCTGGAGCTTGACGTCGATGAGCTTCTCGAGCGTGATCGAGGTCAGCGACTGGCGACGCTGGTTGAGGAAGTCGAGCTGCTGCGTCGCCACGGCCTGGGTGATGTGGCCGCTCGCAAGGAGGGCCTGCACCTGGGCCTGCGTGTAGTCGATCCGGAACTGCTCGATCACGAGCCGGGCCCGGACGTCGTCCTTCGTGATGGTCTGGCCGTCGACCGCGCCGGCGGCACCAAAGTGGTTGTCGAACCAGGTCCAGCCGGCGTATCCGGCCAGGATCAGGATCGAGACGACGATCGCCCCGACGAACCCGAAGTTGATGAGCGTGTTCCGTCGCTCCCCGGCGTCCCAGCCCGGGCGGCCCGGGCGCTTCTGGACAGGTCTGGCTCGAAAGGTCATGCGGTGGTGGTTCCCTGCTGCTGCTGGGCGCGTCGATGTCGGGTGACGCGCTGACGGGCGCCGAATGGTACCGCAACGTCCGCGCGGGAC
>DAINSJ010000085.1:0-7138 GCA_036741375.1 Candidatus Limnocylindrales bacterium | reverse complement strand
CTGCTCGCACCATCCGGCACGAAGTTCGGCAAGAGCGAGTCCGGCGACTCGATCTGGCTGCATCCCGAGGGCACGACGCCGTTCGCGTTCTACCAGTACTGGCTGAACCTCGACGACCGCGACGTGCCGACCTATCTCCGTTGGT
The DNA here is from genome assembly GCA_036741375.1 of Candidatus Limnocylindrales bacterium. Taxonomy (GTDB): domain Bacteria; phylum Chloroflexota; class Limnocylindria; order Limnocylindrales; family CSP1-4; genus UBA5189. The sequence goes on along the minus strand of DAINSJ010000085.1, from coordinate 6,993 downwards.
TCACGACGTTCGGGACCGATGAGATCGCGGCGCTGGAGGCGGACCTCGCGTCGATGCCGGAGCTGCGGGCGGCCCAGCGGGCGCTCGCCGATGACATCACGAAGCGCGTCCACGGCGCCGACGCCGCCCGGGAGGCGGCGGAGATCTCCGGCGCTGCGTTCGGCTCCGGGCCGATCGAGGATCCTCGGGTGCTCGCGGCGCTGCACGCCGCCACCGATGGCTTCGACTTCGGAGATGCCGACGCGGACGCGGGGCTCATTCCCTTCCTCGTATCGAGCGGCATCTTTGCCTCGAACGGCGAGGCTCGCCGCATGATCGCGTCCGGCGGTCTGAGCCTGAACAACGCGCGGGTCACGACGGCGGACGCTCCGGTCCCGCCGCCGATCGCGGGTGAGTGGCTCGTGGTCCGAGTCGGGAAGCGGAAGCTCCGGATCGGCCGCAGGGTCGGGTAGAGGGCTCGCTCCCTGGCGTCGAGAGCGCGATCCACCATCTTGCGCGTCCGGCAGATCCCCGGCCGTGAGCGCCGAACGCAGCGTCCCGCGGCGAGTTCCGACTCAGATTGTCCGTCGTGAGCGTCGGCAACCGGTCAGCGAGCCGGATACCTGCCAAATTGCACCCTCGCGGGAGCAAGTCTGGGTGGGCTGGTGCGGCGCGTCTTCGATCGTGCGGGAATCGAGCCGCGACCCTGCGGAACAGCTGTCACATTCTCTCGAAGGCAGGGTTCTGACCGAGAATCCCCGACGAGCTCCCGGGTGAGTGCAATCTGTCAGAAACAGGGGTTCGAGGGCCGTCAGCGGCTCCCTGCGAGCCACGCGGAAGGAAGGCCCCGCCGAGCCCGCGCTCCGCTGCCGCGGAGTCAGCGATCAGGCCCCGCCGAGCCCGCGCTCCGCTCTCGCCTCGCTCAGGCTACGCGCCCAGCGCTCGGGCCGCCTCGATCATGCGGTCGTCCTGGTCCTGATCGCGGACCGTGATCCGGAGGTACGCGGCCAGCGGGTGGTCGGCCGGGAACGTGCGCGGCACCAAACCGCGGCGAAGCAGCCCCTCGGCCACGGACTCGGCGCGCTCGCCGCTTCCGAGGTCCACGAGCACGAAATTCGTGACGGACGGAAGGACCGTCCAGCCGGCCTCGCGGAGGCCGCTCGCGAGGCGCTCGCGCTCGGATCGGACCCGCTCGACATTCGGGGCGGGGAGCGCGGGCTCGGCGAGGACCTCTGCGGCGATCGACACTGAGACGATCGAAACGGAGCCCGGCGGCCGGTACGGCGCGATCGCATCGATCAAAGCCGGCCGCGCGACCGCAAAGCCGACCCGCAGGCCCGCGAGCGCGTACGCCTTGCTCATCGTCCGGACGATCACGAGCCCGTCGTAGCGGTGCCGAAGGCCGAGCAGCGACGTGCCGGCGAACTCCGCGTACGCCTCGTCGAGGACCACGATCGGCCGCGGGCGGCCCTCGCTTGCCGCATCGGACGCGAGGCCGTCGAGCAGCGTCTCGAGCGAGCCGTCGGGCTCGGCCAGCCCCGTCGGGTTGTTGGGACTGCAGAGCCACACCAGGTGGGCGGTCCGCGCGGCCGCTCGAACCGCCTCGATGTCCAGCGCGAAACCCTCCGACGCCGGCTGCCGCGGGACCACCGCGAGCTGCGCCCCGCGCTGCTCCGTGAGCACCCGGTACATCGCGTAGGTTGGGGCGGGCAGAACGGCCGTGCCGCCGACCGGCAGGAACGCCTTCGCGACGAGGTCCAGGATCTCGTCGGCACCCGCGCCCACCAGGATCTCGTCGGTGCCCACGCCGTACCGCCCTGCCGCGGCTTCGATGAGTCGCCGGTAATCCGATGGCGGGTACTCGGACAACGGCAGATCGAGATGGTCGGGGGTGAGCAGCCGCTCCGCGAGCTCGGGCGGCGCCGGCGACGTGTTGAGGTCGAACCGGGCGACTCGCTCGAGCGGGATCCCGTACCGGGCCGCCACCGCCTCGCTGGTGGCTTCCCAGGCGTAGCCGGCGGGCGCGGTCGGAGAGGCGAACGTGACGGGCGTCGGGCTCATTGCTGGGCGCGCGTCCGCGAGGGCCTCAATGCCCCGACGTCGGCTCGACCGTCTTGCGGTGGGCTTCGATGACCTTCTCGGCGAGGTGGGCCGGCACCTCGTCGTAGTGGTCGAGCGTGGCCGAGAACGTCCCCCGGCCACCGGTGATCGACCGGAGCTCGGTGGCATAGGAGAAGATCTCGGCCTGCGGGACCATGGCGTTCACGACCTGGACGCCGTCGGAGCTATCCATCCCGATGACCCGGCCGCGGCGACCGTTGAGGTCCCGGTTGACCTCGCCCATGTACTCCTCGGGCACGCGAACGGCGACCGTCATGATGGGCTCGAGGAGCACCGGCTTGGCCTGGTGGACGCCGTCCTTGAGGGCCATCGAGGCCGCGATCTTGAACGACAGCTCGTTCGAGTCGACGGCGTGGAACGAGCCGTCGTACAGCGTCGCCTTGAAGTCCGAGAGCGGATAGCCCGCGACCACGCCTTCGGCGGCGGTCTCGCGGATGCCCTTCTCGACCCCGGGGAAGAAGTTCTTCGGGACCGATCCACCGACGACCCGCTCGGCGAACTCGACGCCGGCGCCTGGGTTGGGCTCGATCTCGATCCAGACGTCGCCGAACATCCCGTGGCCGCCGGTCTGCTTCTTGTACCGCCCGTGCGCCTGCGTCTTGCCCCGGATCGACTCGCGATAGGGGACCCGCGGCGTGTGCGTCGTGATCGCGGCGCCGAACTTGCGCTTGAGCCGCTCGATGATGACCGCCGTATGGGCCTCGCCGATGGTCTTGAGGATCTGCTCGCCGGCGTCGCTCCGCTCGAGCCGCGCCGATGGCTCCTCTTCGAGCATCCGCTGGAGGGCCGGGCCCATCTTGTCGAGGTCGGTCTTCGTCAGCGGTTCGATCGCGACGCTGAGCATCGGTGATGGGAAGTCCATCGCCGGGAGCGTGAACGGGTGCTCCTTCGTCGACAGCGTGTCCCCGGTCGACGTGGCCGTGAGCTTCGCCACCGCACCGATCTCGCCGGCCTTCAGCTCACCGATCGCCTCCTGCTCTTTGCCGTGCAGCAGGAGCAGCTGGCCGATGCGCTCGTCGACCTCGCGATTCGCGTTCCAGACGTGGGCCTGCGAATGCAGCGTTCCCGACAGCACGCGGAGGTACGTCAGCCGACCGACGAAGGGATCCGCCGCGGTCTTGAACACGCGGACGAGGAGCGGCCCGTCGGGATCCGGCGCGACCTCCACCGGCGCCCCGCTCTTGTCGAAGGCGGTCGTCGGGCCTTCGTCGGCGGGGGAGGGGAGATAGCGAACGATCGCGTCGAGGAGCGCCTGGAGCCCGATCCCGGACGCAGCGCTGCCGACGAGGACCGGCGCCAGGATCGACTCCTTGACGCCCTTGCGGAGGCACGCTTCGAGCTCGGGGTCGGAGACCTCCTCGCCCTCGAGATACTTCGTCAGGACGTCGTCGTCGGCCTCGGCGGCCGCCTCGAGGAGTTGGTCGCGCCGGCGGGCCATCTCGTCGGCGAAGCCATCCGGGATCGGGATCTCGACATCCGCGCCGTCTTCCGAGCGGAAGGCCTTGCGATGGACGAGGTCGATGTAGCCCGAGAACGACTCGGCGCTGCCGAGCGCGATCTGCAGCGGCGCGATCTTCGGCCCGAAGACGGTCCTCAGCGCGTCGAGGGCGCGAGAGGCGTCGGCATTTTCCCGGTCGCACTTGTTGATGAAGAAGCAGGCCGCCGTCTGGGTCCCGCGAGCAAGGGCCACCGCCGATTCGAGACCGGCCTCGACCCCGCCGGAGGCGTCCATGACGAGGATCGCGCCGTCGGCCGCGTGGAAGCCCGAGACGACCTCGGCCGCGAAGTCGAGATAGCCGGGCGTGTCGACGAGGGTGATGCGGGTGCCCTGGTCCTCGAACGTCGCCACGGAGAGGCTCAGTGACTCGCGTCGCTTCTGCTCCTCCGGCTCGAAGTCGAGGTGGGATGAGCCGTCATCGACGCGCCCGAGGCGGGAGACGCCGCCGGACCGGTGGAGGAGCTGTTCGCCGAGCGTCGTCTTGCCGGACCCCGCGTGACCGGCCAGAACGACGCTCCGAACGTGGGGCAGATCGACGCTCTTCATGGTCATGGACCGCTCGAACCTCGTTTCTGGCGACGCGATTCGGTGGCTGGAGTGGCTTCCCCGGAGCTTCCCGGACCCGGATTGCTGGGGCGTGCCGGCCATGATAGACCGGGTCGCCGGGCCCGGCGCCGACCTCGGACCCAGCCGATCGGGGGAGGGCGCTCGGCTATACTCCGCCACGATGTCCGGTCACTCCAAATGGTCCACGATCAAGCGTCAAAAGGGCGCCAATGACGCGAAGCGCGGGGCCATCTTCACGAAGGTCGCCCGCGAGATCATGGTGGCCGCCCGGGCCGGCGGCGGCGATCCCGACGCGAACTTCCGGCTCCGCCTCGCGATGGACAAGGCCCGCGCGGTGAACATGCCGGCGGACAACATCAAGCGAGCCATCGACAAGGCGACGGGCGCCGGCGAGGACGTCCAGTTCGAGGAGATCGTCTACGAGGGCTACGGCCCCGGCGGCGTGGCCGTTCTCGTCGAGGCGGCGACCGACAACAAGAACCGCACGGCGGCCGACGTCCGCTCGATCTTTGCCAAGGCCGGCGGGTCGCTGGCGGGCGCGGGCGCCGTGGCCTGGCAGTTCGAGCCCCGGGGGCTGATCGCCGTGGCGTCCGACGGCCGGGATCCGGACGAGGTTGCCCTGGCCGCGATCGACGCCGGCGCGGTCGACGTCGACACCTCGGATGCCGAGCGCGTCGAGGTTTACACCTCACCGGCGGATCTCGAGCGGGTCCGCAAGGCCCTGGATTCGGCGGGCATTCCCGTGGACTCTGCGGAGAACGCGATGGTCGCGAAGTCGCAGGTCGAAGTGGACGCCAACCGCGCCCGCCAGAACCTTCGCTTGATCGAGCTGCTCGAGGAGCTCGACGACGTCCAGCGCGTCACGGCGAACTTCGACATCCCCGAGGAGCTCTTTGCCGAGGTCGCCGGGTGACCGAGGCGGCCGTGCCCTCGGTGGCCGCATGAAGGACCGGCCCGCGTGATCGTCCTGGGGATCGACCCGGGGACCGCGGCACTCGGCTATGGGATTGTCGAGCGGCGAGCGAGCCGGCTCCGCATGGTCGACGTCGGCTGCCTCGTGACGTCCGCGCAGCTGCCGCTGCCGGAGCGGCTGCTCGCGATCCATCGAACGGTGGTCGACCTCATCGAGCTCCATGCGCCCGACATCCTCGCGGTCGAGCGGCTGTTCTTCTCGAAGAACGCCCAGACGGCGTTTGCGGTCGGCCAGGCGCGCGGGGTCGTGCTGCTCGCGGGCGCCGCGGCGGGAGTCCCCGTTCGCGAGGCGACGCCGAACGAGGTCAAGATCGCGGTCACCGGCTACGGGGCGGCCGACAAGGAGCAGGTCGGCCGGATGGTCGCTGTCGTGCTCGGGCTCGAGGCACCTCCCCGGCCCGACGATGCGGCGGACGCCCTGGCCGTGGCGATCTGGGCGGCGAACAGCGAGCGGGACGGCGACGTTCGACGACCGGGCGTGCTCGATCGATCGTCGGTCAACCCGGCCGAGACCGGCGAGAGCGCCTACGAGCGGGCTGTCCGCGAGGCGATCGCCCGGGAGCGCGCCGCCACGTGATCGCCTCCCTCGACGGTGTCGTCGGCGCGGTGGCGCTCGATTCGCTCGTGGTCGAGGTTGGCGGGATCGGATACCGGGTGTACGCGTCGCCCTCGCTCCTCGCGTCGGCCGTCCCGGGAAACCGGGTGAAACTGTTCAGCCATCACGTCTTCCGCGAGGACCTGCAAGCGCTGTACGGCTTCCGAACGGTCGAGGAGCTCGGGTTCTTCGGGCTGCTGCTCACGGTCACGGGCGTGGGCCCGAAGGTCGCGCTGGCGATCGTCGGCAGCCGGCCGACCGCGGAGATTCAGCTCGCGATCATGCAGCAGGACCAGGCCGTGCTCGTCTCGATCCCCGGGATCGGGAAGCGCCTCGCGGAGCGGGTGATCTTCGAGCTCAAGGAGAAGGTCGCCGCCGCGGGAGTGGCCGCGGCGGGCGTCGCGCTCGGGGGCGAGGCGGGCGGCGAGGGCGAGATCGTCGGCGCGCTCCAGGCGCTCGGCTACTCGCTCGCGGAGGCGCGTGAGGCAGCCCGAATGGCCATGCGGGCCTCTGGCGCCGGCGTCTCTCTGGAGGAACGGGTCAAAGGCGCGCTGCGGCTCCTGGTCCGGGACTGACGCCGGCGTGCCGGCGGCGCGCGCCCGGAGGCCATTCAGCGGACCGGCGGCGAGGGCCGATGCGGTTGTGTCGGCCCGGACACGACCGAGGCGGATTTCAGGTCGCTGGTCCTTGATGTTGGCGTGATCGGCTCGGTTTGGTGTCGTGGCGGGCACAAATCGATGCAAAGGCGCCGGATTGTCCGCTGATTCACCGGTTCGTCTCTCGGTTGTGTCGTGGCAGACACAGCCCCTCTTGCCGTCCCGAGCGGTCACGCTTGCGGGCGGCAGTGAACGATTCGCCCCATCCCGGACGTCATGTCGGGCGAAGGGGTGGGACGGGTGATCGTGGCGAGCCTTGCGACCAGCCGCATCGTGACTGATGGCGAGGCGCCGACGCGCGCGTCGGCGTTCCGCGAGCTGGTGGGCCATGAGCTCGATCGTGCGTACCGTCGCGCGGCGGTGATCCTCGGCGATCGCTTCGAGGCGGAGGACGCTGGGAAACACTCCGGATGTTGGTGCGTACGAATCGAGAGGCCGGCAAATCCACTTCGCGTTCAGCGTGCTGGGGCTTCCATCGGGCGGCGACGTCACGCTCCCGGTCGCGCTGGCCGAGCCTACCGTGAACGGTTGCGGTGCCGGCTAGCTGTGGTTCCCACGCAGGTTGTTCACCCGGCGCCGCCGCGCGCCATTTGGGGGCGGTCCTG
>DAINSJ010000084.1:3502-7182 GCA_036741375.1 Candidatus Limnocylindrales bacterium | reverse complement strand
GACATCACAGGAGGGCGAAGCGACCATGAGTCGAGATTTCGTCGGTGCCCTCCTCCAGCTGAACGCCGAGAAGCAGGTTCCCCGTGAGCAGCTGATCCGAACCGTGGAGGAGGCGATCGCCGCCGCCTACCGCCGGATCGCGAACGAGGAGGACATCCACGTCCGGATCGATGCCGATTCCGGGCGCATCCGCGTCTATCGCGCCCGTGTGGCCGTCGCGGAGGTCGAGGATCCGTTGACCGAGTTCACGCTCGAGGAAGCCCGCGGCCACAAGTCCGATGCGCTACCCGGCGAGCTCGTCGAGATGGAGGAGCTGGACGGCGACACGTTCGGGCGCATCGGTGCCCAGACCGCGAAGCAGGTCGTCCTGCAGCGCCTCCGCGAAGCCGAGCGCGACGTCGTGTTCGACCAGTACGCGAGCCGCGAGGGCGAGCTCGTCACGGGTACCGTCAACCGGGTCGAGCCGCGGGCGATCATCCTCGACATGGGCAAGGGCGTCGAAGGCATCCTCGCCACCACGGAGCAGTCGCCGCTCGAGCACTACCGGATCGGCCAGAACGTGAAGGCCTATGTCCTCGAGGTTCGCCGCACCCCGCGCGGTCCGGCACTGTTCGTGAGCCGGACCCACAAGGGGTTCCTGAAGCGGCTCTTCGAGCTCGAGGTCCCCGAGATCCATAGCGGCACCGTCGAGATCCGGGCGATCGCGCGCGAGGCCGGCAGCCGCTCGAAGGTCGCCGTCGGGTCGCGCCAGGAAGGCCTCGACCCCGTCGGCGCCACCGTCGGCCAGCGCGGCGCGCGCGTCCAGGCGGTCGTCGCCGAGCTCGGTGGCGAGAAGATCGACGTGATCCCGTGGAATGAGGACCCGTCGGGGTTCGTGGCAAACGCGCTGTCACCGGCGCAGGTCCTCTCGGTCGACATCGACCAGGAGCACCGCATCGCCAACGTCACGGTGCCCGAGCGAATGCTGTCCCTGGCGATCGGTCGCGAGGGCCAGAATGCGCGGCTCGCCGCCCGCCTGACGGGCTGGCGGATCGACATCCGAAGCGACGTCTCGGTGGCCGAGGCGAAAGCCGCGGCAGCGGCCGGACATGTTGCAGCCCCGGCGACGCCGGACGCGCCGGCCGAGACCCCGGCTCCCGCCGACAGCGCCGTCGCGATCACCGAACCGGCTGCAGCCGCCGTCGAGGGCGATGGCGCCAAGGTCGCGAAGCCAAAGGCGACGAAGGCCACGGCAACCAAAGCCACGGCTCGGACGAGCACCACGAAGGTCACCGCCGTGAAGAAGCCGGCCGCCCCGCGCGCCAAGGCGACGACGAAGGCAGCGTCAGCGGCATCCGACGCTCCAACGGCGGCCTCGACGGCCAAGCCCCGCGCCAAGCGAGCCGCGAAGGCGGCCTCGGAGGAGGTGGCGTCGTAGGCGCGGCCGCGGTGTCGCGCGCCCCGCTGGCGCGTCGCCCGCCCACCCGCACCTGCATCGTCTGCCGGACCGCCCGAGAGAAGCGCGATCTCCTTCGGATCGTCCGCTCGCCCGAAGGCCATATCCTGTACGACGCCGGTGGCCGCGCAAACGGCCGCGGAGCGTACCTGTGCCGTGACGAGACCTGCATCTCGACCGCATTCGGTCGGGGCATCCTCGCTCGGTCCCTCGAAACCCCCGTACCCGCCACGCTGCGAGCCGAGCTCGAGAGCGCCGCGGGCCTCGATCTGACATCACCAGGAGGCAAGCTTGGCCAGGAGTAGGAGCGGCACCCGCGGCCGTCGCGGACCCCGCAAGCCGCAGCGCCGAGACGGCGCGTTCGCCGCGACCGGCGTCCAGGTCGCCGAGCCGCGAGAGCGTGGCGCGGTCGAGCTGCCCGCGACGATCACCGTCAAGGAGCTCGCCGAGATGCTCGCGGTCAATCCCGCGGACGTGATCCGGGAGCTCATCAAGAGCGGCATCTTCGCGACGATCAACCAGCTGATCGACCGTGATACCGCGTCGCTCGTCGCGAACGAGCTCGGCTATGAGGTCGCGGAACCGCAGGCCACCGGAGCGGCGACAACCGACGACGAAGGCCCGGACGCGACTTCGGACGCCTCGAAGGAGGAGCTCTTCACCGAGGACGACGAGGCGGACCTCATCCCGCGCGCCCCGATCGTGACCGTCATGGGCCACGTCGACCACGGCAAGACGAGCCTCCTCGACGCGATTCGTTCCACGACTGTCGCAGCCGGCGAGCGCGGTGGCATCACCCAGCACATCGGCGCGAGCGAGGTGACCCGCGGCGACCGCCGTGTCGTCTTCCTCGACACCCCGGGCCACGAGGCCTTCACGGCGATGCGAGCCCGCGGCGCGCGCGTCACGGACGTTGCCGTGGTCGTCGTCGCGGCCGACGACGGCGTCATGCCCCAGACGCTCGAGGCGATCAGCCACGCCAAGGCGGCAAAGGTCCCGATCATCATCGCCCTCAACAAGATCGACAAGCCCGATGCGAAACCGGATCGGGTGAAGACGGAGCTCACCGAGGCCGGTGTCGTCATCGAGGAATACGGTGGCGAGACGCCGCTCGTGCCCGTGTCCGCCAAGACCGGCGTGGGCCTTGACGACCTCGTCGACATGATCCTGCTCGTCGCCGACCTTCAGGAGCTCAAGGCGAACCCGAAGCGGTCCGCGATCGGGACGATCGTGGAGGCCCGAATGGACAAGGGCCGTGGCGCCGTCGCGACCGTCCTCGTCCAGACCGGAACGCTCCGCGTTGGCGACGTGATCGTCGTCGGCGAGACCTTCGGGCGCGTTCGCGCGCTCGAGAACGAGCTCGGCAAGCGAATCAAGAGCGCCGGCCCGGCGACCCCGGCCGTCGTCCTCGGGCTGTCAGAGGTCCCGGAGGCGGGCGACATCCTGCGCGTCGTGGCCGATGAGAAGGCCGCCCGGGCGATGGTCGAGGCCCGCCACGGCGAGCTTGCCGCCAAGGGCGGGGAGGGGAGCGGCCGGGCCACCCTTGAGGACCTCTATCGCCAGATCCAGGCGGGTCAGGCGAAGGAGCTCCGGATCATCGTCAAGGCCGACGTGTCGGGCTCGCTCGGGGCGATCAGGCACGCGCTCGAGCAGCTGCCGACCGACGAGGTGAAGCTGAACATCCTGCACGAGGGTGCCGGCGAGATCAGCGACAACGACATCCTGCTCGCCGCCGCATCGAACGCGATCGTCGTCGGCTTCAACACCGCGATCAGCGACACGGCGCGCCGCGCCGCCGAGACGGAGAAGGTCGACGTTCGGCTCTACGACATCATCTACCAGCTCACGGACGACATCGAGAAGGCCCTGGGCGGCTTGCTCGAGCCCGAGATCGTCGAGGTCATCGAGGGCCGGGCCGAGGTCCGCCAGATCATCAAGGTCGGCAAGAACCAGGTCATCGCCGGCTCGTACGTCACCGATGGTCGGATCGTCCGCGGTGGCGCCCGGGTCTGGCGGAGCGGCAAGGTCGTCGCGACCGACCGGATCGAGTCGCTGCGGCGGTTCCGCGATGACGTCCGCGAGGTCCAGACGGGCTTCGAGTGCGGCATCGGGCTGGCCTCGACCACCGATATCCTCGAGGGCGACATCATCGAATGTTTCACGTCGCAAACCGTCAGTCGCTCTCTGAGCTCCTAAGGTCGCGTCGCCGAACGACGATGCGGGCGTTGCCGGCTCCGGTCCTCGC
>DAINSJ010000084.1:0-3402 GCA_036741375.1 Candidatus Limnocylindrales bacterium | reverse complement strand
CGGTCCTCGCCAGCGCCTTCGCCTCGTCGCGCGGCGATCGCGACGACCTGTTCGGCGACGAACGGCCCGGAGTGCTGTGACCCAGCGGACGGACCGGATCGACGAGTTGCTCCGGCAGGAGATCGGGGCGGTCCTCAGCCGCGAGATCGGCGACCCGAGGATCGGATTCGCGACGATCACCGACGTCGAGACGACGCCGGACCTCAGCCATGCCCGCGTCTGGGTGAGCATCATCGGCCAGCCAGACGAGCGGAAGGCAACGATGGACGCACTCGCCCGGGCGATGCCCTTCGTCCGTCGCCAGCTCGGGCCGCGGCTCCATATCCGGCGAATCCCGGAGCTCCACGTCCAGCTCGACGAGACCACCCAGCGCGGATCGCGCGTGCTGAAGCTCCTCGCCGAGATCGAGGCGGGTGAGACGCCCGACGCGAGCGCGCCGCCGCCCGAAACCCTGCCGACCCCCGTCCCGCGCCTGCCGCACGAGGGCGATGCGGCAGACCCCGGCTACCCGGTGCACGAGCCGCCGAGGCCGCGCAAGAGCACGCGCGCTCGCCGGGCGCGACGCCGATGACCGTGGATCTCGCGCCCTGGCTCGACGGGGTGCCCGGTGCGGTGGGCCAACGGATCCTGGGCGCACGGCGGGCGCTGGTCGCGAGCCACGAGAACCCGGACGCCGACACGCTCGGCGCAGCCCTCGGCGTTGCGGCGATCATCGAGCGTAACGGCGGGACCGCGGCGCTGATCTGCGCCGATCCCGTTCCGTCCCTCTATGACTTCCTGCCCGGGATGGACCGGGTCCGGACGGGTCCCGACCCGGCCTTCGATCCCGACTTGCTCGTCGTCTGCGACTGCGGGTCGCTCGATCGCCTCGGGGAGCTCGGGGTGCGGCACGCCGACCTGTTCGACCGGCTGCCCCGGGTGATCGTCGATCACCATGCCTCGAACACCGCGGCCGGCGCCACGGACTGGGTGGATCCCGCCGCTGCGGCGACGTGCGAGATGGTGACGCTCCTCGCGGTGCGGCTCGGCATCCCGCTGGACGCGAACGGCGGTGCGATGGCCACAGTCCTTATGGCCGGGCTGGTCATGGACACGTCGACGTTTGCCCATCCCAACGTGACGCCACGGACCCTCGCGATCGCCGCCGCGCTCGTCGAAGCGGGCGCCCCCCTGGCCGAGATCTCCCGGCGGCTGTATCGGTCGAAGCCGGATGCCCAGCTCCGGCTCTTTGGACGCGTGCTCGACCGGCTCGAGTCGACGGCCGGCGGCCGGATCGTATCGAGCTTCCTGCGCGACGTCGACCTCGTGGAGACGGGCACGCTGAGCGCCCACTCGGAGGGCATCATCGACCTCCTGTCGCAGGCTGAGGACGCGGACGTCGCAATCCTGTTCAAGGAAGCGGGCCCCGACGTCACGCGCGTCTCCGTGCGGACACGCGACGGGGGCGTCGACGCGACCCAGCTCACGGGCGCCTTCGGCGGGGGCGGGCACGCGCGCGCGGCGGGAGCCTCGTTGGCGGTGCCCCTCGCGGATGCCCGGAAGCGCGTGCTGGCCGAGGCCGAGCGGCTCATCGCCGCCGTCCGCCGCTAGGTCTCGTCATGCCGAGGCAGCCCGACGCGCCGGGGATGGACGGCGTGCTCGTCGTCGCGAAACCCGCGGGACCGACCTCGCATGACGTCGTTGCCCTCGTCCGCCGCCTTGCCTCGACCCGCCGGATCGGCCACGGCGGGACGCTCGACCCGTTCGCGTCGGGCGTGCTGCCGCTCTTCCTCGGCCAGGCAACGCGGCTCGTCGAGTACCACCTCGGGGACGAGAAGACCTATCGGGCGACGATGTGCTTCGGGTCGACCTCGACGACCGACGACCTCGACGGCGAGCTCACACCGGCCGATGGACCTGCGCCGAACGAGGCGGCGGTGGTCGAAGGCCTGGCAGGGTTCCTCGGGCCGCAGCTGCAACAGCCGCCGCCCTACTCGGCGGTCCAGATCGGGGGCCGGAGGGCATACAAGATCGCTCGCTCGGGCGAGATTCCGGAGCTCAGCCCCCGAGCCGTCACGATCCACCAGCTGGATCTGGTCGCGTGGGACGACAGCGACCCGAGTCGGCCCATCGCGGAGGTCGACGTCCGCTGCTCCGCCGGGACCTACGTCCGCGCGATCGCCCGTGATCTCGGAGAGCGCCTGGGTTCGGGGGCGTACCTGTGCGGCCTCGTGCGGACGGGGAGCGGGCCGTTCCGGATCGAGAACGCGGTGACGCTGGACACACTGCGAGACGCGGCCGCAAGCGGCCCCGACGGGGTTCGGCCACTGCTCCTCGCGTCCGATTTCGGCCTCGACGAGATCCCACGGATCCACCTCAGCGACGGCGAGATCAGCGACGCCTCGATGGGCCGTTTCATCCGCCCCGGAGCGGGGATCGGCGAGGCCCCGGATGACGGCCCGATTCGCCTCGTCGACGGGAACGGCCGAATCGTCGGGATGGGCCGGCTCGACGGCCGGCGCGTGGCACCGACGAAGATGCTGCTCGGATGAAGGTCGTCCATGGGATCGATTCGCTCGATCGGTCGGTTGGTCGAATCTTCGTCGTGGTCGGCGTGTTCGACGGGCTGCACCTCGGTCACCTGTACCTGCTCGCTCAGCTCCGGCGCGCCGCCGCCGAGCACGGTGCGGAACCCGTCGTGATCACGTTCGATCACCATCCCGACGAGATCCTCACGGGTGCCGCACCGCCCCTCCTGTGCGACCCCCAGGAACGGCTCGCTCGTCTCGCCGCCGCGGGAGTCGAGGCGATCGTGGTAGCGACCTTCGATGTCGCGCTCCGGATGACGCCCTACGACGCGTTCGTCAGAGCGATCGCCGAGCGGGTCGATCTGGCCGGCTTCCTGATGACGCCCGAGTCCGCCTTCGGGCACGATCGGCTGGGAACCCCCGAAACCGTCAGGGAGCTGGGCCGGGACGTCGGCTACGCGGTCGAAGTCGTGCCGCCGCTCCTGGTCGATGGCCGGCCGGTCAGCAGCGGCGAGATCCGCCAGGCGATCGCCGAGGGCCGCCTCGTCGACGCCCAGCGGCTCCTCGGCCGGCCGTACGCCGTGACCGGGACCGTGCGCGACGGTCGGTTCGTCGAGGTGCCGATGCCCGTCGCGCTGCCGCCCGCCGGCACATACCTCGCCCAGATCAAGGAGACGGACGAAGGCGGGGCGATTCGGCTTGGGGGCCAGGTTCGCGTCGATGCCGAGCGCTTGATCGTGGAAGCCCCGTCGGTCCCGACTGGCCGTCGGATCCGTCTCGAGCTCGCGACGTCAATCTGACAGTGAGAACCAGGTGCCCCGGCGCGCGGACGCGACCAAGGCCTCGAAGGCCGCGTGGCCCGGACGCCGCGTGGCCCGGACGCCGCGTGGCCCGG
>DAINSJ010000083.1:4914-7189 GCA_036741375.1 Candidatus Limnocylindrales bacterium | reverse complement strand
GCGCCAGAATCCTTGTCGTTCATGCGCCGAGCGCATGACGGGTCGAATCAGGCGCCGCACCCGTGCCGGATCGCGCGTCGACGAGCGGCTCCACGAACGCCCGTAGCCGGCCCAGCGCCTCGGTCAGGTTCTCGCGGGAGTTCGCGTACGAGATCCGAATATGGTCCCTCCCGACCTGGCCGAAGGCCGTGCCGGCGAGGACGCAGACGCCGGTCTCGGGCAGGAGCCGGTCGGCCAGCTCGGCGCCCGTGAGCCCGGTGGCGGCGATGTCGGGGAACACGTAGAACGCGCCGCGGGGCAGGAGGCAACGCACGCCGGGGATGTCGTTCAGCCCGTCGACGATGAGGTCGCGGCGGGCCCGGAACTCCGTGACCATGTCGTCGACCTCGCCCTGCGGGCCGCGCAGCGCCTCGACCGCGCCCGCCTGGGCGAAGGCGGTCGCGCCACTCACCGTGTTGATGATGAGCGTGCCGTAGGCCTTCTCGAGCCATTTCGGGACGATCGCGTAGCCGAGCCGCCAGCCAGTCATGGCATACGTCTTCGAGAAGCCGTCGAGGACGATCGTCCGGTCGGCCATCCCGGGCAGGCTCGCGAGCGAGACGTGCTCGGCGCCGTCGTACAGGATTCGGGCATAGATCTCGTCGGCCAGCACGAGGAGGTCATGACGGACGGCGAGCTCGGCGATCCGCTCGATGTCCGAGGGGGTCAGGACGCCGCCCGTCGGGTTGGCCGGCGAGTTGACGACGAGGAGCTTCGTCTTCGGTGTGATGAGCGAGGCGAGCTCGTCGACGTCGAGCCGGAACTCGTTCTCCATCCGGATCGGGATCGGTACGGGTGTGCCGCCGATGAAGCGCGTGAGCGATTCGTAGATCGGATAGCCCGGATCCGGCACGATGACCTCGTCGCCGGGATCGACGAGGGCGAGGATCGCGTACACCATCACGCCCTTGCCGCCGACCGTCACGAAGACCTGCGACGGATCGATCGGGAAGCCCTTCCGGGCCGCCGAGTCCTCAGCGATGGCGGCGCGCAGGTCCGGGATCCCGGCAAATGGCGGGTAGTGGGTGGCGCCCGCGTCGAGCGCGGTCTTGGCCGCCTCGCGGACGTTCGAAGGCGTGTCGAAGTCCGGTTCCCCGATCTCGAGATGGATCACCGAGCGCCCCGTCGCCTCCAGGGCTCGCGCCCGAGCGGCCGCTTCGAAGGCCGTTTCGGTGCCGATGGAATCCATCCGGGAGGCCAATCGCATGGCTTGCATCATAGGTGGCCGTAGAATCAGCTGGTGACCCGGTTCTACGCCATCGACGAGGCCAATGCCGCCCTTCCAGATGTGGAGCGGATTCTGGCCGCGCTACGCGACCAGCGGGCGGAGCTGATCGAGCTCCGTGATCTCGCCGTCGCCGCCGCCCCCGAGGATGGCGAGGAAGGCGCCGAGGCCGCCGCCGAGGAGCTGCGCCTCCTCCGGCTCCGGATGCAGGGCCTCATCGACCAGATGCAGGCCGGGGTCGCCCGCCTCGTCGACCTCGAGATCACGCTCCGGGACATCGCGACGGGTCTGATTGACTTCCCAGCCCTCGCGAGCGGCCGGCCGATCTGGCTATGCTGGCGTCTCGGCGAGTCGAGCGTCGGCTACTGGCATCGTCATGACGAGGGCTTCGGGAGTCGCCTTCCGCTCGAGAAGCTGCCGACGGCCCGCGGATCGGGCAGTCCGGCCTGAGGCCGCCACCGATGGAACCACGCCGGCGCGAGACGATCCTGCAGGGAGGTCGGGCCAAGGCGTACCGACCCCTCGATGAGGCGACACGCAAGGCGGCGCTCCAGGACGGCCTCGAGGCGTACGAGCGAGGCGATTTCTTCGAGGCCCACGAGATCCTCGAGCCGGCCTGGATGGGCACGGCCGACCCCGGTGAGCGCGACCTGCTCCAGGGCCTGATCAAGCTCAGCGCCGCGTTCGTCCACTCCGCGCGGAGCAATCCCATCGGGATCGCAAAGAATCTCCGCGGGGCGCGCGATCGCTTCGCCGGCGCGATCACCGCCGGCCGGCGCGCCGGTATCGACGTCCCGACGATCACGGCTCAGATCGACGCCCGCCTGGCGGCGCTCTCGGGTGACGACCCGGCGGCTCATGCCGCGGCTCTCGAACCGGCGATCGAGATCGCCCGCCTGCCCCCGGTCCCGTGACGGACTCGGACCGCTCGCCCGTGATCGACGTGGTCGAGGCCGAGCGGCGGCTGCAAGAGGGCGGCAACGACGGCAGCGACGGGCCGATCCTCCTCGA
>DAINSJ010000083.1:0-4814 GCA_036741375.1 Candidatus Limnocylindrales bacterium | reverse complement strand
GGTCGACCCCGGTGCCGCCGCCGATCGATCCAGGCGCTCACCTGCGCCTTGTGATTGAAGACATAGCCCAGCAGGATCAGGAGCACGAAGTTGACCGTGCCGGCGCCCGCCGCCGAGAGGTAGCCGAGCTGCTGGCCGATCTCACCGGGGATCTGGAGCGCCGGGATCACGATCCCGAACAGGCCGAGCTGGAAGAACGGCACCTGGGGCGCCAGGCTGGCCTGCGTCGTCGACGTCAGGAGGCCGCCCTGGGTCGAACCGCCGATGAGCATGGCCGTGCTGCCCGACACGACGGGCGAGGAGCCCGTCAGGCCTGACGCTGGGAGATCATCGTTCGACAGATGATGCCAGCCATCCGAGAGGCCCCCGTTCGAATCGGGGATCGCCCAGAAGAGCTCGCTCTTCGGCCCGCCAGCATCCGACCCGCCCGCGAGATAGATCGCCCCGTATGCGGTGAAACCGGCCGCGCCGGTCCGCGGCGCCGGAAGCTTCAGCGCGGCACCGGCGGCCCACTGCTGCACTCCCAGCGGCTGGGGCGCTGCGCTCGCTCCCGGGGCCACGGCGCTGGCCTCCGGGGCGGCGCCGCTGCCGGCAGGCGCCCCGCTGGCCGCAGGGGCCGCGCCGGCGGCGCCGAAGTGGCCGCTCTGAACGACGGCCGTTGGGCCATTTGCGTCGCTGCCGCCGTAGATCCAGACGAACTCACCGACGAGCACCGCATTCGCATCGGCCACGCCCGTGGTCAGCGGCGCCTGATCCTTGAAGGCCCCGAGAACGCCCTTCGAGTCGGCCGTCGACTTCCAGACCTTGTTGCTTGGCGCGCCGTCGGCGCCGCGGCCGCCGGCGACGAGGATTCCATCGGTCACCGCGACGGCGACCGCGCCGGCCCTTGGCTCCGGCAGGGTCACGCCCTTGACCGGCGCCCAGGTCCCGAGATCGGCCTTGTCGCCCGTCGTCGGGAGCGTCCAGACCGTGTCGGTCGGCTTGCCGTCGGGACCGTTGCCACCGACGAGATAGGCCGCGCCGCTGAGGACCGTGTAGCCCGCGTCGGCGCGGGCCTCGGGCAGCGCCGGCCCGTCCGCCCATGCCCCGACGTTGCCGTCCTTGACCTCGGCCACGTAGGTCGTCGCCGTTGGCGCCTTGCCGTCCGACCCGCCGATGTAGAGGAGGTGCGTCGCCAGCTGCGCCGCTGCGCCGTTCGTCCGCGGCGCCGGCAGGGCGAGCTGCTGCGGTGTGCCGGCCCACGGCACGACGGCGCCGATGGGGGCGGGACACGGCAGCCCGTGGTTCTCGGCCGGGCAGAGGTTGATCGGCGACCAGAGGAGGATGGGCGCATCGATCTCGACCGTCCGGCCAACCGTGAAGTAGTACGCCCGGTCTGGGATGTAGCCGAGCAGGACGATCAGGAGGATGAACCAGATGAACGCCTTGAGGCTCGCCCAGACCCAGCCGTCGGCGTCCAGGGCGCCGAACAGTGCTCGCCGATGCACGGCGCCGGGTGGCAGGGCCTTCGTCGCCATCGGCCGCCCCTACTTGACCGTGAGCGTGCCGCTCATCAGCGTCGGGTGCACCGAGCAGATGAAGGTATACGTGCCCCCATCGAGGGGCTTGATGACGTAAGTGGCCTCCGCGGGCCCGGTTATCGTCGGATCGTCGACCACGACCGTCGTGCCGTCGGTCTTCCGGATGTCGACATCGTGCTGGACGCTCGTGTCCTTGTTCGTGAAGTGGATCGCGAATGACTTGCCAGCGTCCGCGGTGAGCGTCGAGACGTCGTACTTGATGTTCTCGGCGGTGACGTCCAGGACGAGCGCCCCCGACGGCAGCGGCGATGCCGCTGGCTGGCTCGCGGTGGCGTTGCCGAGGTAGCAATCCGGGACCGGCGTCGACGACGGAGCCGGCTTGTAGTTCGGGTCCAGCCAGCCCTTGAAGGTCTCGACCTTGCCGTCGGGCCCGATCACGGGCTCGTTCAGGGACGGGTTGCGGACCACGAACTCCTGCGTGTTGGGGGCACGGATGAAGTCGATCAACGCCTGGATCTGGATGTAGTTGAGCGGCCCGCCGTTGGTGTCGGCCCAGACCGGCATGACGCTGTTCGGGTTCCCGCAGACGTAGCGGCCGCCGGCCGTCAGCACGTTCTTGATGTACTGCGGGGTCAGGTGGGCGAAGAGCTTCGCCTGATCGTTCAGGACCGGACCGATTCCCCCCTGGCCCTGGGCGCCGTGACAGCGGGCGCAGTTCGCCTGGAAGAGGTTGTAGCCCTCCTCGATCGACGTGACCTGCTGGACGTTCGCCTGCTGGTCGAGCCGCGGCGTGGTCAGCCCGAATGGCGCCCCAAGCTCGTAGAAGTAGTAGACGATCACGAAGAGGGCGACGATCGAGACCGCGAGGAAGGCGACCCAGCGAGCGTTGCCGGTTTGGCGGACGATCTTCGCTGCGCGCTCGGGCGTCAGGCCGCCGATGGCGTGGGTCTGGGCCGGCGCGGTGAAACGGTCGGCCCGGGCCGCCGGAACGTCGGCGCTCGACGGCCGCGGGGCCGGCAGGCGTTCTTCGGGGCCGCGACCCGGTTTGTCGGTCATCGTCAGATGCAGCCGATCGGGCTTTTCGGCGGGATGATCCCCGGCTGCCCGACGGCCACCGGCAGCGGGCCCAGAGTGATCTTCGAGGTGTCGAGCGTCAGGGTCCCGTCACCTTCGACAGTCGCCGAGAACCGATCCATGCTCCGCGGCGCCGGCCCGTACTGGGGCCCGAGCGCCTTGATCCCGAGCCGGTCGTAGCGCGAGCCGTGGCAAGGACACTCGAGCCAGAAGTTCTTCAGGCACGGGTTCGGCTTGCAACCGAGGTGCGGACAGCGCTGGTAGAGGGCTCGAACGTTGAGTGACGCGCCGTCGCCGGTCTTGTCCACTCCGGCCAGGAACTGCTGGCGGCTCGGGTCGTACAGGATGATGAAGGCTCGGGCGGCCTGAACGTACGCCGGGAATCCCTGCGAGATCGGCAGGCTCGAGTTGGCCAGCTTCAAATCGTCGAGGGTGCCGATCTTGACGCTGCCACCGAAGCCGCCCTTCAGGTTCGGCCACAGGAAGCCGATCGTGCCCGCGGTCACCTCGGTCAGCCACAGGGCGACTGCGCCGCCGATCGAGACGCGCAGCAGCCGCCGTCGCGAGATCCCCTGGACGGGATGCTGGCGCAGCGACTTGATCGCCTGGCTCGTGATTGCCTGCGACTCGTCCGCCGGCTCGACGTGGTAGTTGCTCATAGGGCGAAATGGAGGCCGTTCGTGCTGTTGTTGAAGAACGGCAGGTACGGCACGACGAGGCTGTAGCCGGGCCCCCTGAAGAAGATCCCGATGAAGGTCACCGTGAGCCCGAGGATGCAGACGAGGCTGAACAGGACGACCGCGGTCTTCCGCTCGGACGGCTTGTGGGCCTCGGGCTTCTCGCGATCGATGAAGGGCAGCAGCATCGCGCCGAGGACGATGTAGAGGAAGGGGACCAGGACGCCGGACACGACGGGGTGGAAGTAGGCGAGCAGCTCCTGGAGACCGAGGAGATACCACGGCGCCTTCGCGACCGCCGGCGTGACGTTGCCGTTCGCGATCTCCTCGAGGGGAGCGTTGATGAAGAGGCCCATGAGCAGCAGGAAGATGCTCATGATCACGGCCGCGAGGAACTCGATCGACAGCAGGTGCGGCCAGGTCATGACCGTATCGTCGGGTTCCTTCTGGACCCGAACGACGGCGTCCTGCTTGACCATCGCCAGGAGCCGATACGGCCGGGCCGACATCGGCACGCGCTGCTTGTCGATCTCGGTCCGGCGGGCCGGATCGACCGGCTGCACGACCCGCGTCTCGCTCGGCTTCTTCGTATCAGTCATAGCGGACCGCTGATTCCTCCGTCCTTCCTGATACGCCAGAAGTGGACGGCCATGAAGATTGCCATGATCAACGGCAGGGCCATGATGTGAAGCACGTAGAAACGCAATAGGGTGTTCTGACCAACCTCGAGGCCGCCGAAGATCACGAGCTTGATCGGCGTGCCGATCAGCGGCGTATAGGCCGCCATGCTCGCGCCGATCGTGATCGCCCAATAGCTGATCTGATCCCACGGCAACAGGTAGCCGGTGAAGCTCAGCGCGATGGTCAGGAAGAGCAGCAGCACGCCGACGACCCAGTTGAACTCGCGCGGCGGCTTGTACGCCCCGTGGTAGAAGATCCGCATCATGTGCAGGAAGACGAAGAACACCATGAGGTGGGCGCCCCAGCGGTGGACGTTGCGGGTCAGCAAGCCGAACGCCACGCGGGTCTGGAGGTTCAGGATGTCGGAGTACGCGGACGTCGATGACGGCACGTAGAAGAACATCAGGTACACGCCCGTCACGGTCAGGACCAGGAACAGGAAGAACGACAGCCCGCCGAGGCAGAACGTGTAGGCGAACTTGACCGCGTGCTGGCGGACCCGCACCGGGTGGAGGTGCAGAAACACGTTGTTCATGACCGCGTAGGCGCGCGACCGCTCGTCGTTCGGGTAGGGATTACGGAAGAGCGAACGCCACGCCCCGCTCCGGCGCATGGCGAGGTCCACCCGCTCGAGGAAACTCAACGTGCTCCTCCTGCCACGCCGGCGGTCCCCGCCAGCTGGGCGTCACGGTAGGACTCCTTGTAGAGCCGACCGTCGCTCGAGACTTCCTGAAGCTCGAACCGCTCCATCGTAATGGCGTCGAATGGGCATCGCTTGACGCACAAGGCGCAGCGGATGCAGCGCTCCTCGTCGAGGATCATCGCCGCGCCGTTCTCCCAGCCGTAGGCCTCCTCGACCTCG
>DAINSJ010000082.1:0-7198 GCA_036741375.1 Candidatus Limnocylindrales bacterium | reverse complement strand
GCCAGCGGCGCCTACGACTCGATCGTCGACGCCATCGGCCACACGCCGCTCGTCGGGATCCAGTCGCTCTCGCCGAACCCGGACGTCCGGCTCTTCGCGAAGCTCGAAGGTGCGAATCCGACGGGCTCGGTGAAGGACCGGATTGCCGATGCGCTCATCGACGACCTCGAGGCGCGCGGTCGGCTCGGGCCGGGGGCGATCCTGCTCGAGTCGACGTCCGGCAACACCGGGATCGCGCTGGCGATGGTGGCGCGGCGGCGCGGCTATCCCGTGACCCTCGTCATGGCCGACAACGTCTCGCCCGAGCGGCGCCAGCTCGTCGAGCTGTATGGGGTCACGATCGTCGACTCGCCCGGCGCGCTCGGCTCGAACGGCGCGATCGCGAAGGCGCGAGAGCTGGCCGCGAGCGATTCGCGCTACGCGCTTGCCGACCAGTACGGAAACGAGGTGAACTCGAAGGCCCACGAGGCCTCGACCGGGCCGGAGATCCTGGCCGACTGCCCGGAGATCGACGTGTTCGTCGCCGGCCTGGGGACGAGCGGCACGCTGATGGGGGTCTCGCGCTACCTGCGGCGGGCCAAGCCCGGCGTTCGCGTCATCGCGGCAGAGCCAGTGCCCGGTGCCGGCGTCCAGGGGCTACGCTCACTCGACGAGGGCTTCATGCCGGAGATCTTCGATCCGTCGCTGCTCGACGGGAAATACCTGATCTCGAACCGCGAGGCGGTCGTCGGGGTCCGCGAGCTGCTCTCGCGGGAGGGGATCTTCGCGGGCCTGTCGTCCGGGGCGATCGTCGTCGCCGCGCGGCGGGTCGCGCGGGAGATGCCGTCGGGCACGATCGTCGCGCTCCTGCCCGATGGCGGCTGGAAATACCTCTCGACCGGCATCTTCTCGGGCGACCTCGACAAGGTCGAGGAGGACCTCGAGGCGGGGGCCAGCCTGTGGTAGCCGCCCGACACGGCACGCACGGTCAGGATCGCGCCGCCGACGGTCTCGTCGCCGGGCCCGCGATCGCCGCGGCGGACTCGTACTACCCGGGATCGGGCGGCCTGGAGCATCCCGGCCCGCTCGAGGTCCATCTGCCGGCCGGGATCCGGGACGACATCGTCGCCCACGCCCGGCGCGAGCGGCCGAACGAGGCCTGCGGCCTCATCGTCGGTGACCGCCCTGCGGACGACGGCGGCCAGACGTTGCGCTGGGTCCCGACCCGCAACGCCCTGGCGTCACCGTATCGCTACGAGATCGATCCGGAAGACCTCCTCCGCGTGACGATCGAGACCGACGACGATGGCGAGATGATCTGGGGAATCGTCCATTCGCACGTTGCCTCGCCCGCCCGCCCGTCCCCGACCGACCTCCGCCAGTCCTTCTATCCCGACGCCCTCTACCTTCTCGTGTCCCTCGACCCCGCCGAGGCGGATCCGACCACCGGCGCCGAGAGCGTCCGGGCGTGGCGGATCGTCGACGGCGGCGTACACGAGGTCAGGCTTCGATGAGCGAGCCCCTGCGTCACCGGAGGCCCTGCGTGTGTACGGGGCGAGCGTCGATCGCGGGTCGCTGAACCCGCGGCGGCCTCGCCGTCACCGACCCTGACGCGTCCCTCCCGCCCATCTCATGAGGTCTCCCGATGACGTCCCCGTCGCCAAGACAGATCGATCCGCGCGGCCACCGCTTCGGCGGCGGCCTGTCCGCGGCGATCCTCGTCCTCGCCTTCGTGCTCGGCTCGCCGGTCCTCGTCCTCGCGATCGCACTGGCCCTGGGGGTCAGCGCCGCGTTCGGCACGCGCTACTCGATCCTCGGCCGGCCGTGGCCGTACGTCAGGAAGGCATCGCGAATCGCGCCGCCCAGGGAGCTCGAGGGAGAGTTCCCGCCGCGGTTCGCCCAGGCGTTCGGTGCCGTCGTGCTGACCGTCGCGCTCGTGCTGTTCGCCGTCGGCGCCGGCGCGGCCGCGTGGCTGCTCACCGGCGCTGTCGCCGCGCTCCAGACGGTCCTCGCCGTCACCGGCTACTGCCTCGGCTGCCGGCTGTACTTCCTCCGCTGGTACGGCCCCGCGCTGTTCGACCGCCTCGCGGCGGCGACCGCTCGAGCCACAGCCCGCTGATTCACGGAACCAACCCCCAAACCCCGAAAGGAGCACCAACGTGACCGAGTCCAGTCACTCCGCCGACGTCCTCGTGAACGCCGGCTGGGCCCAGCAGCATCTGAACGACCCGAAGGTCCGCTTCGTCGAGGTCGACGTCGACACGACCGCCTACGAGCAGGGCCACATCCCCGGCGCGATCGCCTGGAACTGGACGAGCCAGCTCTCCGACGGCATCCGTCGCGACGTCGCCGGCCGCGAGGCCTTCAGCAAGCTCCTCAGCGAATCCGGCATCGACGAGGACACGACGATCGTCCTCTACGGCGACAACAACAACTGGTTCGCCGCGTGGGCCTACTGGCAGCTCCAGCTGTACGCGCACCCGGATGTCCGGCTGCTCGACGGCGGGCGCAAGTACTGGCTCGCCCAGAACCTGCCGACGACGACCGACGTCCCGTCGTACACCCCGACTGGCTACGAGCTCGGAGAGCCCGACTTCAAGACCCGGGCCTTCCGCGACGACGTGCTCGGTTCGCTCGACCAGGCCGACCTCGGATTGGTGGATGTCCGCAGCCCCGCGGAGTACTCCGGCGAGCTTCTGGCGCCCGCCGGCGTTACGAACGAAGGCGCCCAGCGCCCGGGCCACATCCCCGGCGCGGCCTCGATCCCGTGGGCCCAGACCGTGACCGAGGAGGGCACGTTCAAGAGCGCTGACGAGCTCCGAGAGCTCTACCGCTCGAAGGGCATCACGGAGGACAAGGACATCATCGCCTACTGCCGGATCGGCGAGCGCTCGTCCCACACGTGGTTCGTCCTGCACGAGCTGCTGGGCTTCGACCGCGTCCGCAACTACGACGGCTCGTGGACGGAATGGGGCACGCTCGTCGGCGTGCCGATCGAGAAGGGCGTGCCGGCCGCCGTCGCCAGCTGAACCCTCAGGCGCTCTCGATGAGCGCCAGCAATTCGCGCCATCCGGCGGGGACCTCTCGGATCCCCAGCCGGGCCGCGATCCGGGCCGTCGGTGGTGGCGTGAGCCCCGTCGAGGCGAGTAGCTCGGCGCGCTCGGGCGCGAAGATCGCTCCCGGCTCGTCGTCCGCGACGACCTCGCCATGGCGCATGACCACGATGCGTCCGAAGTGCCGTGCCGCGAACTCCATGTCGTGGGAGATCGCGACGACCGTGCGGCCCGCGGCGTGGAAGGCGTCGACGATCCCGCCGACGCGCTCGAGCCCCGGCGCGTCCTGGCCCGTCGTCGGCTCGTCAAGGACGAGGATCGCCGGGTCCGTCGCGAGCACGCTCCCCAGCGCAATCAGCTTCCTGGCCGATACGTTGAGGTCGTACGGGTTCACGTCGCGTTCGGCCTCGAGCCCGATTGCCCTAAGGGCGGCGGCGACGAGGGCCCGAGTCGCGTCGTCGGACAGCCGCAGGTTGCGCGGGCCGAACTGGAGCTCGCGCGACACCGTGCGGCTGAACAGCTGATCGTCGGGATCCTGGAACACGAATCCGACCGTGGCTGCCGCCCGGTGGACGGGCACGGAGGCGACGTCCAGCTCCCCGATCCGAACCGATCCCGACGTCGGTCTGAGGAGCCCATTGAGGTGCTTCACGAGCGTCGTCTTGCCCGAGCCGTTCTGGCCGACGATCGCGACCGACGTGCCGGGCTCGATCGAGAGGTCGACGCCCCGGAGGGCCTCGACGCCGCCAGGGTAGCGGTGAACGAGCCCCCGGATCTCGATGCCGGTGGACGGCTGGGAGCGGACCGGCTCCCAGTCAATCTGCGTAGCCGCACCCACGGGCGGCAGCGAAGCCAATGTGCGCGTCCGAGCCGCGGAACGGAGCCCGATCGCGATAGCCTGCTCGTCGAAGGCCTGTTCCGGCGGGATGCCGGCGGCTGATGCGAGCGCGACGACCGTCGGCGACTCGGCGCCCGTGTCCCGGAGCACCTCGGGCGCCAGCGCCCGGCCTGGAATGTCGAGGGTCACCGCGCGTCCGTCGGCCAGCACGAGCGTGCGCGACGATCGCCCAAGAACCTCGGGTGCGTGCTCGGCGGCAAGCACGGCCACGCCTTCGCTCGCGATTCTCTCGAGCAGTTGGGCGACCGTCATCGTCGCCAGCGGGTCCAGCTGCGCGGTCGGCTCGTCGAGGACGAGGAGCGGCAGCTCCATCGCGACGATGCTCGCGATCGCGACACGTTGCTGCTCGCCACCCGAGAGGGCATAGGGTGGCCGATCCGCGAGGTGCTCGATCTGCAGGTCGCTCAGGACGCGATCGATCCGGCCGTCCATCTGGTCGCGTGGGATCCCGAGGTTCTCCAACCCGAACGCGAGCTCCTCGCGGACCGACGTCTTCGTCCCCGAAAGCTGATTGCCCGGGTTCGGGAAGACGATGCCGGCGCGCGCGGACGATCGGGCGTTGCCTGAGCTCGCGGGTTTCGGGGCGGCCCCGGGAGCCCCAGGTGCTTCATCGAGAATGACCTCGCCGGCGATCTCGATGCGCCCGCTCACCATGGCCCGGATGACGCGTGGGAGCAGGCCGGCGGCCGCCAGGGCCAGGGTCGACTTGCCTGCGCCGTTCCGTCCGGCGATCGTCGTGAACGTGCCAGCCTCGGCCTCGAGCGAGATCCCTCGAAGCGCGTCGTCCTTGCGCCCGTAGTAGCGAACGACGAGATCGGTGATCGCGAGCGGGTGGTGGTCAGCCACCGAGAACCCTGGACACGCCGAGGACCCTCAGCACGATGACGACGGGCAGGAGCAGGAGCGCAATGGCCGCGATTCGAGCCACACGCCGGTCCACCTCGCGCATCCCGACGATCCGATAGGCCGTTCGGGGAAGGCCCGACGAGAAGGCCCGCGCCTCGAGCGCGAGCGACCGCTCCCGGACGTCGATGAGCGAGCCGATGATCAGCGGGCCTAGGAGCGGCACAACCGCCCGGACCCTGGTCGCGGGCGAGCCCGTTGCGGCGAGGCCTCGGGCCTGCTGGGCTTCCAGGATCCGACCTGCTTTGTCGAGCATTCGCGGGATCGCCTGGATCGCCGACAGGACGACAAACGCGAGCCGGGGGTCCGTGCCCCTCTGGACAAGCGTCTCCATGAGGTCGTCCGGCCGGGTGGAGGTCACGAATGCCACGGTGATGCCAAATGCGGCGAGGACGCGCCCGGCGATCGGGAGTCCGAAGGTGAGCCCCTCTCGAGTGAGCGCCAAAGGTCCGATCGCCAGGATCACGTCGTGGCTTCCCGGGTAGAAGAAGCCGTTGATCAGGACGATCGGCAGGACGATCGCCATCGGAGCGAGGACCGCCGCTCGGAGATATGGGGCACCGAGACCAGCGCTCATGCCCGCGACGAGGTACGCCACGATCAACACTGGGATCGCGGCCGTCGGCAGGACGAACGGCGCGAGCACGCCCCACAGGACGAGCAGAAGCTTCGGGTATGGGTTCAGGCGATGGAGCCAGCCGCCCCCCGGACGGTAGAACCCCATGGCCTCATGCATGGTGGTCGAGCGTCAGGCCGACTTCTCGCCCTGCGGGAAGATGGTCTTGACCGTCACCGGGACCGCCAGCAGGATCGCCCAGCAGACGATGAAGGTGATCGTCTTGTCGGTCGGGTCGGACACGCCACCCTGGAGCAAGGTCGCCGTGAAGACGTTGTCGGTGATGCCTCGGAAGATCGTGACGAGGACATCCGTGCCGCCGCCCGTCGTCCCGCCGAAGACGTAGTAGGCGATCGGTGCCGAGACGATGGCGGCAACGACACCGGTGAGGAAGCCGGCTACGACGACCCACACGATCCCGACCCCGCCGCGCGACGGGCTGAAGATCCCGCGCCGGCCGAACACCCCGGCCAGGAAGCCGATGAACGCCGCTGTGATGGCGAATGGGGCGATCGAGGTCGGGCCGAGCGTGAAGCCCCAGATCAGGTTCGAGAGAACCCCGGTCAAGGCGCCGGCGAGCGGTCCAGCGAGAACCCCAACGAGAACGGTCCCGATTGAGTCGAGGTAGATCGGGAGCTTGATAACGTTCTGGACCGTGTTTCCGACCGCGATGTTGATTGCGATGGCGAGCGCCATCAGTACGAGCGTCGCGGTGTTGAACTGCGCCATGCTGAACCAGCTGCGACGGTCCACGTTCCCTCCTCCTTGCTTGTCGATCCTGGGCGCCGCCTAGCGTGCCACGTGCGAGGTCCCCGCCGCCAGCCCTCCGAGCCGGTCGACGAGGAAGCGCAGGAAGGCGTCCGAGTTGCCGCTGACCGCGACGTCGAGGTTCGGTCGCCGCTTCGTCAGGCCGCGCCAGTCCGCGACCGTCATCCCGTGCGCAGGTCCCGACCCGGTCTCGACGTCGACGAAGACCGGCTTCGTCTGGACGAGTGGCCTGGTCAGGGTCGCCGCGATCGCGAACGCGTCGTGGATGTAGGCGCCGTAGAAGCCGTCGTTGGTCGCGTGGAACTCGAAGTAGAACCGCACGGCATCGACGATGAACTTGAGGATTCTGTTCTCCGCGACAGATCCGACCGCCGCCACCGGCTCGTGGGCGAGAACTTCGGCCTCCGGCGGGCGCGCGCCGGCTCGGACCGCGATCGCGCGCAGGTGCTCGGGGATGAAGCGCGACTGCTCGGTCACGTCGAGGCCCATCGCCAGGGGCAGCGGGATCGTCTCGTCCTTCGCGACCGCGGCTCCCCAGGCCTCGAAGGCCTGCTGCGCTGCATCGGGATCGACGTGGATGTTCCACTCGGCCGTGGGGGTCGTGTTCCCAGATGAGCGATAGGCGCCGCCCATGAGCGTCCAGCCTCGGAGCAGGCGAGGCAGCTTCGGCTCGCGCTCCAGCGCGACGGCGAGATTCGTGAGGGGCCCGAGCGTCACGAGCGTGATCTCGCCCGGCTTCGCCCGTGCCGCCTGGGCGATGAGGTCGGCGGCGTGCCAATCCGCGAGCGCGTGCGTCGGCGGCGGCAGCTCGGCGTGACCGAGCCCGCGACCGCCATGCGTGTCCTCGGCGGTCCTGAGCGGCTTTCGCAGCGGCGTCTCGCGCCCGAGCGCGACGGGGATGTTGCCGCGACCCGCGAGCTCCAGCACGGCGCGGGTGTTTTCGCCGACCTGCTTCGCCGGCACGTTGCCCGAGACGCACGT
>DAINSJ010000081.1:0-7224 GCA_036741375.1 Candidatus Limnocylindrales bacterium | reverse complement strand
TCGACCGGCCCGTCGGGTCGATCGTCTACACGCAGATGCTCAACCGCCGTGGCGGGATCGAGTGCGACTTCACGGTGACGCGCCGCGCCGACGACCGCTTCCTGATCGTGACCGGCACGGCGTTCGGCAACCACGACCTCGGCTGGATCCGGCGGCACCTGCCCGCGCCGGGCGACCCGGAGGACGGCGCGGTTCGGGTCCGCGACACGACATCGGCGCTGGCCTGCTTCGGGCTGTGGGGGCCGCGGGCCCGGGACATCCTCGGGCCGCTGACGAAGGACGACCTTTCCGATGCGGCGTTCCCGTACCTGACGGCTCGCGAGGTCACGATCGGGAATGCGCTGGTCCTCGCGCTGCGGGTGACGTACGTCGGCGAGCTCGGCTGGGAGCTCTACCCACCGACCGAGTACGGGGCCGCGCTCTGGACGACCCTGTGGGAGGCGGGCCACGCGCACGGCCTCGTCGCCGGGGGCTATCGCGCGATCGATTCCCTGCGCCTCGAGAAGGGCTACCGGGTCTGGTCGAGCGACATCACCCCCGAGGAGACGCCATACGAGGCGGGGCTCGGCTTCGCGGTACGGCTCGAGGTGGGCGGGGACTTCGTCGGACGTGATGCACTGGTCGAGGCAAAGGCCGCCGGGCCGCGGAAGCGCCTGCGGTGCCTCGTCCTCGACGATCCGCGATCGGTCGCGCTCGGCAACGAGCCGGTCCGGGTCGATGGCCGGATCGTCGGCCGGGTCACGTCCGGCGGCTACGGCTTCGCCGTCGAGCGCTCGATCGCGTACGGCTACCTGCCGCCGGACCAGGCAGGGATCGGGACGCGGGGCGAGATCGAGATCTTCGGCGAGTGGATCGGCTTCGAAGTTGCTCGCGAACCGCTCTGGGACCCGGAAGGCGCGAGGATCCGGGCGTGAGCGACGCCTTCGGCGCGGACTGGAGCGCCTCGCTCCGGCGGGGGAGCGAGACCGAGCTGCGGGGTTGGCTGGACGCCGCGCTCGGCTGGTGCGATGCGGCGGACGAGATCGCCAGCCGCGAGTTCCGCCGCGACATCCCGATCGAGCGCAAGCCGGATGGCTCCTTCGTGACCGCGGCCGACCAGGCGATCGAGCGCCTGATCCGGGACCGTATCCGAACGAGCTTTCCCGACCACGGCGTCGTCGGCGAGGAGTACGGCGAGGACGACGGCGACGCCTCGATCCGCTGGTATGTCGACCCGATCGACGGCACGCACAACTTCATGCGTGGCGTGCCGCTGTTCGGGACGCTGCTGGGCCTGGAGCGTGACGGCGAGCTCCAGGTCGGGGTCATCTCCGCGCCGGCGATGGGGGAGCGCTGGTTCGCCTGGCGCGGCGGCGGGACCTGGAACCGAGGCCGGGCCGGCGAGCGGCGGATCCACGTCTCGCGCGTGGCCGCGATCGAGGACGCCCAGCTCGTGTACGGCAGCCGCCGCGAGAGCGTGGAAAGCGGGCTCATGCCGGGCTTCGACGCGATCATGTCGGCGGCGTGGCGGGAGCGCGGGTTCGGCGACTTCTGGGGCTACGCCCTCGTGGCGGAGGGCGCGGCGGAGGCGATGCTCGAGACAGGGATGCACACCTGGGACCTCGCCGCGCCACAGGTCCTGATCGAAGAGGCCGGCGGTCGGGTGACCGACGTCCACGGCGAGCGCCGGATCGACACACCGTCGTTCGTCGGCTCGAACGGGCTCATCCACGGAGAGGTCCTGCGGCGGCTGCGGGCGCCGGAGTAGCGTTCCGGCTACGAGCGCCGCCGCGCGCCGGCGGATGGGAGGACGTCACCGATGATCGAGGGACAGCTACCGGGCAGCGCGACCCAGGGCGCGGCCGAGCATCTCCCGCCCGCCGGGGTTTCCGCGACGGGCGAGGCGAGCGCCGGAGAGGGCCTTACCGGCCCGCTCGATGACCCGCGCGTCCTCCAGATCCTGAGCACCGAGCACTGGAGCCTGCTGTCGGCTCGCTCGCTCGTCTACAACGAATCGTTCGCCCGAGCCGGCATGTTCCTGACGTTCCTGTCGGCCTCGCTCGTCGCCCTGGCGTTCGTGGCCTCCGCGATGGCCTTCGACCGAACGTTCCTGCTGCTGGCCTCGATGCTGGTGTTCGTCGACCTCGTCATCGGGCTCGCGACCCTCGGGCGGATGCTCGATACCTCCGTCGACGACCTCCGCGCGATCGCCGGGATGAACCGCATTCGAAACGCCTACGTTCAGATCGCCCCGGCCGTCGAGCCGTTCCTGTCGGCGAGCATCCACGACGACTCCAAGGGCGTCATGCAGACCTACGGCGAGCCGGAGTTCCGATCGCCGGTGCTGGCGTTCATCCACGGGCTGACGACGGCAGGCGGCATGATCACCGTGATCGACGCCATCCTCGCAGGGGCGTTCGCCGGGATCGTCGCAACGCTGCTGGGCGTCTCGCTGACGGTCGCCCTGGTGGCCGCGGGGATCGGCTTCGTGCTCGTGTTCGGCGGCGCGAACCGCTGGGCGTTCACGACGATCGTGGGCTACGAGGAGCAGATGGAGAGCCGGTTCCCGACGCCATCGGGCGAGTAACCCGCCGCCGCGGCGGAGCTCACGGGATCGGGCGGGCCTGGCGTCCCTGGAGGAACGTCGTCAGGCCGACGCCGCCGACGGCGGCGAGGAAGACGATCGAGCCGACGACGTTGATCTGGACCGGCAGGGCGTTCTTGATGATCCCCCAGACCCAGATGGGGAACGTGTTCGTGGTTCCCGAGACGAAGCTCGTGATGACGTAGTCGTCGATGGACAGGGAGAAAGCCAGGAGTGCCGCCGCGAGAACGCCGGGCAGGATGAGCGGGAACGTCACCTTCCGGAAGGTCGTCCACTCGTTCGCACCGAGATCCATCGCCGCCTCTTCGAGATGCCGATCGAAGCCCGCGAGGCGAGCCTTCACGGTCACCACGACGTAGCTGATGTTGAACATCACGTGGGCGATGAGGATCGTGGTCATCCCCAGCGGGAACAGGCTGCCCTTCGGGATGATGCCGTTGAGCGGCGGCAGCGCGCTGCTGACGAAGAGCGTCAGCAGACTCGATCCCATGACGATCTCGGGCGTCGCCATCGGCAGGAAGATCAGCCCGTTGAGGAACCCCCGTCCCCGAAACTGGTAGCGACTCAGGGAGAGCCCGATCAGGGTGCCGAGAATCGTCGAGATGACCGTCGCTCCGAGGGCAATGACCAGGCTGTTCTGGATCGACTGCGGGAGGCCC
Organism: Candidatus Limnocylindrales bacterium; assembly: GCA_036741375.1. Taxonomy (GTDB): domain Bacteria; phylum Chloroflexota; class Limnocylindria; order Limnocylindrales; family CSP1-4; genus UBA5189. The sequence goes on along the minus strand of DAINSJ010000081.1, from coordinate 3,981 downwards.
GGCCACTCGATCGGATGCAGCCAGCCGTTCAACGTGAACCCGTGCCAGAGGAAGTTGAACTTGCCCTGATAGTCGTTGAAGCTGAACAGGATCATCACCGCGATCGGGATGAGGAGGTAGACCAGCGCAAGCGTGGTGAACGCCGGCAGGGCCCAGCGGTCGACGAACCGACCGATCGAGCGCGGAGCGCGGCGCTGTCCGCTCGCGACGGCGAAGGCTGACCTGTCCTGCTCGGCGGTGACGGTGGCCATCGTCAACCCGTCAACTGCTCGGTGCCGAGGAAACGGGCATAGATGCTGACCGCGACCAGAATGCCGGCCAGGAGGATGAACGAGAGGGCGGCTGCGATGGGGTAGTCGTTCTGGATCAGGAATCGGCTCTGGATGACGTTGCCGATCATCTGCGTCTGGGTGTTCCCGAGCAGCGTCGCATTGACGTAGTCACCCATCGACGGGATGAATGTCAGGATCGAGCCGGCAAAGACGCCCGGCAGCGCGAGCGGCAGCGTGATCCGGCGGAACGCGTGCCAGCGATTGGCGTACAGGTCATTGGCCGCCTCGATCAGTCGCGGGTCGATCTTCTCGAGAGCGACGTACAGCGGCAGGATCATGAACGGCAGGAAGTTATAGGTGAGCCCGGCGATCACCGCGATCGGCGTTCCCGTCACGCTCGCGTCCGCAGGCACGACATGCAGCGTGTCGCGGAGGAACCCGAGGAAGGGACCGTCGAGCAGCGTCTTCCAGCTGATCGTCCGGATCAGGAAGCTCGTGAAGAATGGGGCAATGACGAGGAACAGCAGCAGGTTCTTGTACCGGCCGCCCCGAAACGCGACGGTATACGCGACCGGGAACCCGATCAAAAAGTCGAGCACCGTGGCCGCTCCCCCGTAGAAGAGCGAGTTCCCGAACTGCTTGCCGAACTTCGTGAACGCCGAGACGTACGCGGCGGTCGACCCGGAGAGCTTGAAGCCGTCGTCGAGCGAGCCGCTCGAGATCGACATGAGGAACATCTGGAGCATCGGCCAGATGAAGAAGGCCAACAGCCAGAGCATGCCGGGCGCGAGCAGCAGGTACGGCCCCGCGGCCAGGATGCGGCGACGCAGGCCGCCGCGGGGACGCTGCAACGCCGATTCGGAGGTGGTCACGGCCCTCTCCGTGTCTCCTTGCGGGTGCGATCAGTTCCCGGCCAGATCCAGGTAGAGCTCCTTGAGCTTGGCGTCGGCGTCGGGATTCAGGAACTGGAAGTTGTGCTGCTTCGCGACGACTTCTGGGGTCGGGAAGAGGAGGCCGAGATGGTAAGCGTCGAGAGGAGCGCTCGCATTGAGCTGCTTCAGGAGGTCCTCGACGCCGGTCACCGGACAAACGTAATAGATGTAGTTTTCGATCTGCGCGGCGACCTGTGGGTCGTACACGTAATTCATCATCAGCTCGGCCGTGTACTTGTTCAGCGCGCCCTTCGGGATGAGCATGTTGTCCGTCCAGATCATCGTGCCCTCTTCGGGATAGACGAAGATCTGGGTCGCCTCTGCTGACGATGCCAGATCGCCCGACCAGACCATCGCCCCCCATACCTTCTTGAACGAGAAGTCCTGGAGGTATTCGTTGCCGGTGAACCTGGCTCCCGCGTCGACGAGTGGCTTCAGGTCGTCGTGGACTGCCTGAAGGTCGTCGACCGTCGTGGTGGCCGGATCGGCGTTCTTGCCGAGCTTGAGCAGGCCGAGTCCGAAGGTGTCGCGCGACTCCGTCAGGAACGTGATCTTGTTGGCAGGCAGGGCGTAGAGGTCCTTGAGGCTCTTCGGCGCCGCCTTTCCCGCGGATGAAAGCGCCTTTGAGTCATAGCCGATCCCGGTCATGCCCGACTGCCAGGGGTAGTGATAGTCGTTGCCGGCGTCCCAGGTCTGGTTGCGGAGCGGGTCGCGCAGGTTCTTGACGCAATTCGGGACATCGCCCGGGTCGAGCTTTTCGGCCCAACCCTTGCTGATGATGCGGGCCGCCATCCAGTCGGTCACGACGATGAGGTCCCAGCCGGTCGGCAGGTTTGTCGCCAGCTGCGGCTGGATGAGCGCGTAGAACTCCTCGTTGGCGTTGATCTTCTCGACGTAGTTCACGTCAACGCCGTACTTCTTCTTGAAGTTCTCGATCGTCGGCGACGAGCCGGCGGGCAGAACGCCCGTCTTGATATCGGCCGGGGTCGTCTGGTCGATGTACGCCTCCCAGTTCGCGAACTGGAGCGGCCCAGTGGGTTTGGGGAGCGGCGTCGGCGAGGCTGCCGGCGTGGGGCTCGATGGCGGTGGCGTGGGGATGCTGGTCGTCGGGGCCGGCGCGGAGGCTACTCCAGCGCCGCACGCCGCGAGGAAGGCGGCAAAGCCGGCGAACGCCGACGCCTGGAGGAACCGCCTCCGGCTGAGGCCGGACAGATCTTCGGGCTGGTCGCCGTTCATCGGCTGCTCTCCTCTCGAATTATGGACGACTCCTGGACAGGAAACTCACGTCTCGGCAATGGATACAGTCGGTGTCGTCGCCTCGGTAGCGGGATCGGCCACGACGAAGGAGTGCTCCGGCAGCCACGAGAGCTGGACGTTCTCACCGCTCGACCACAGCTCGGCCTTCGTGGCTCGCTGCACATTCTGCTCGTAGACGGTCACGGTGAGCCCGTCCGGCAGCTTCACGATGTATTGGGTGCTGACGCCCAGATAGGAGGCGTCGGTGATCTTGCCCGCGAGGCGATTGCTACCGGCCGGAATCTCTTCGTTCGCCTCGGAGAGCCGGATCTTCTCTGGCCTGACGCCGAGGGCGACCGGGCCGCTGTGGCCGTCCATGAGCGCCCTGGGTACCCGCATCGTCGTCCCATCGGCCAGTCGCAGGCCGGCGTAGCCATCGGTGCCTCCGTTCGGCGTCGCGGGCAGCAGATTGCTGACCCCGAGGAAGCCCGCCACAAAACGGGTCTGGGGCTTCTCGTAGAGGACCTCGGGGTCGCCGAGCTGCTCGTACCGGCCGCGGTTCATCACCGCGATCCGGTCCGACATCGTCATCGCCTCTTCCTGGTCGTGGGTCACGTAGATGAATGTGATCCCGACCTCCTGCTGGATGCGCTTCAGCTCGACCTGCATCTGCTTGCGGAGCTTCAGGTCCAGGGCGCCCAGCGGCTCGTCGAGGAGCAGGACGGCGGGCCGGTTCACGAGCGCCCGCGCGAGCGCGACACGCTGGGCCTGGCCGCCCGAGATCTGATTCGGCTTGCGGTTCTCGTAGCCGGGCAGCTCCACGAGCTCGAGCATCTCGGTGACGCGTTTCTTGACGTCGGTGGCCGCGACCTTCTTGCGGCGGAGGCCGAAGGCCACGTTCTCGAAGATCGTGAGGTGCGGGAACAGGGCGTAGTTCTGGAAGACCGTGTTGACGTTCCGCTGGTACGGCGGGAGCCAGGTCACGTCCTGGCCCTGGAGCTCGATACGCCCCGAGGTCGGCTGCTCGAAGCCGCCGATCATTCGCAGCGTGGTCGTCTTGCCGCAGCCGCTTGGGCCGAGGAGGCTGAAGAACTCGCCGTCGTTGACCGTCAGGTCGATGTGATCGACGGCGAGGAACGCATCCCCGGCCGCCGCGCCGTCGACGTACTTCGCGACGCGCCGGCCCTGGGCGTCGCCCCCGAAACGCTTGGTGACCTCGATCAGACGGACTGCGACGTCGGCCAATGCGGGGGAAGGCTCCTCTCGCGAGTCGGTCCGGTGCCGTCCATTCCACGGCGCCCGTCCTGGGTGGGCCGAGGATAGGCATCGGGCTCGATCGGTGTCAAACCACGGAATCAGCGTCGTGCCACCGGTACCCATCTTCGAGAATCGCATGACCGCAATCAATTTCGTGCGAATTCCGCTGGAGGAATGGCAGACGCACGCCCTGGCGCATCGGGCCGCCCGCCGGCAAACGGCGCCCAGGGGCCCGCTCCCCGAAGTCGGGCTAGGATACAGACGCGCCCGACGCCAAAACCCGC
>DAINSJ010000080.1:0-7232 GCA_036741375.1 Candidatus Limnocylindrales bacterium | reverse complement strand
ACGCGTTACTCAGCCGTCCGCCACTAACGATCAGAGCAAGCCCTGATCGTCCGTTTGACTTGCATGTCTCATGCACGCCGCCAGCGTTGATCCTGAGCCAGGATCAAACTCTCCGAATGAATGCACAGCCTTGCGGCTGCGGCTTCTTCCGAGGGTTCGACCGCTCGCACATCCGTTTACTTGGATCTCTGCCACTCTTCAGTTGTCAAGGTGCAACCCGATCCGAGGCACGAAAAGGCACTCGGCGCAGAACGCACAGTATCGGGCCCGGCCTCTCGGCTGTCAAACCTTGGCCTCGGGTCCCCGCGACCTCTCAGGAGTCCCTCGCGAACGGCCGGAATCGGGCTCCTAGAAGGCGCTCGTCTCGAGCAGGAGCAGGACGAGAGCGCCGGCGATCCACGACTCCAGGGCGAGCTGCGGCGAGCCCGCAGCGCCCATCGGTCCGACCAGGACCACGTACACGATAAGCCCGATGAGCCCGGCGAGGATGAGCTTGCCGCCGCGCAGGACGACCTCGATCAGGAGCTCGTTCACGCGCGCTCCCCGATCGCCCGGCGGCCCTGGAGAGCCCGGATCAGGGTCACCTCGTCGGCGTACTCGAGGTCGCCGCCGACAGGGATTCCGCGGGCGATCCTCGTGACGCTGCCGACCTTGCCCTCGAGGCGCTCGTCGATGTACATCGCGGTCGCCTCGCCCTCGAGGGTCGGGTTCGTGGCGAGGATCACCTCGTCGAAGGGTGCCCCCTCTGCGATCGCGGCGTCGACCCGCCCGAGGAGCTCCTGGATCTTCAGGCGATCCGGTCCAATCCCGTCGATCGGCGAGATTGCGCCGTGGAGGACGTGGTACCGGCCCCGGAACTCGCCGGTCCGCTCGAGGGCCAGGACGTCCAGTGGTTCCTCGACGACGCACAGCCGGCGCTGATCTCGCCCGCCGTCGCGACAGATGGGACAAAGCGGCGCGTCGCTGATGTTGAAGCACTCGTCGCAGAACACGACCTCCTCGCGCACGGCGACGAGCGCGGAGGCGAGCGTTCGGGCCTCCGCGTCGGGGGCTCGCAGCAGGTGGTAGGTGAGGCGCTGGGCGGTCTTGGGGCCGATCCCGGGAAGCCGGTTGAAGGCCTCGATCAGCCGCGCGACGGGTTCGATGAGCGCGCCGGCCACGGGCCCTCCGTCAGCGGCCGAGGAGCCCGCCGAGCCCGCTGCTCAGCGAGGTCAGGGCGCCCATCTTCTGCTCGGCGAGACGGCGCGAGGAATCCAGGGCGTCGTTCAGGGCGACGGTGATCAGGTCCTGGAGCATGTCGACGTCGTCCGGGTCGACGGCGGTCGGATCGATGGTCACCGACACGACCGTTTGCTTGCCCGTAACGACGACGCGAACGACCCCGCCGCCGGCCGAGCCTTCGACCTCGGCCTCGGCCAGCTCGGCCTGGATGCGCTCCATCTCCTGCTGCATCTGCATCGCCATGCGCTGCAGGTTGCCCATGCCCATCGCGGTACTCCAGTGCGGTCCCGTCAGTCTGCGTGATACAGCCTGTTGGTGCAGGGCGAGGTCAGCCGACCTCGGCCGCGTCGCTGACGTCGTCACCGAAGATTCGGCGGGCCTCGGCGAGGACGAACGCGGCCTCGTCATCGGCGATCTCGGGGACGATGTCGAGGTTCGTGGCAACGCAGCGGACGACGACCGGCCGACCGAGCACGGCCCCGATCCCCTCCTCCAGCACACCCCGGCGGCGCTCCGCGACGGCCTGCAGGAACGCCTTGTCCTCCGGGAACCCGAGGGTCACGACGCCGCCCTCGACGCTGACCGGCCGGCACGCCACGATGAGCGGCCTCGTCGGCGGGTGGGCACTGATGCGGCTCACGATCTCGGGCCAGCGGTCTCGGAGCACGGCGAGCTCGTCATCGACGGCGGGCGGCTGGAGCGCGCTCCCCGCGCCATCCGAGGCCGGCTCTTGCGGTGGCGTCGGAACGGCCAGGGCAGCGGGCGGGGTCGGCTCGGTCGTGGGGGCCAAAGACGAAGTCACCTCCGGGCCAGGCGCCGCCCCTGGATCCTCGGAGGTTGCCCGGCGCGGCTTGGCCGGCGCAGGCTTCACTGCCGCAGGCCCAGGCGTCGGGGCCTCGGCGGCCTTGGGCTCGACCGACACGGGCTCGAGCTTCGGCGGCGGAGGTGTGGCGGGCGCGGCGGCCGGTGGCCTGGGCGCGGCCCGGGCGACCTCGGCCGTCTCGGCCTTCCCTGGAGCCGTCTCGGTCCGGGAAGACGCCCGGTCCACGGCTCGAGGCGGTGCGGGCTCGGGGAAGAGGATGAGCTCGAGCTGGAGGCGAAGGCCACCGACGCCGGCGCGGCTCGGGTCGATCGACGCGATCCGGCGGGCCGCTCCGGCCAAGTCGCTGACCGGGTGGCGGGCAACGGCCGGCTCGGTCGCGGCGCCGATGATCGCCGTCCGGGCCGCGTCGACGACCTGGTCGAGGAACCCTCGCAAGTCCTGGCCGCGCTCGTCGAGCGCGTCGAGGAGCCGGATCCCGCCGACGACGTCGCCGCTCACGAGGGCGTCGAGAAAGGCCACGATCGTCTCCGAGTTCGCCAGCCCCAGCAGCCCCCGAACGCGGGCTTCGTCGAGCCCGTCGGTCGACGACGAGAGGAGCTGGTCGAGCATCGACTCGGCGTCGCGCATCCCGCCCGCGGCGAGCCGCGCGATGAGGTGGATCGCCTCGGGCGTCGCCTCCCGGCCGTCGGTCTCGAGGATCCGGCGGAGCTTGCCCTCGATCTCGGTCGTCGTCAGGCGTCGGACGTCGAAGCGCTGGAGGCGCGACAGGATCGCCGGCGGGAACTCCTGCGGGTGCGTCGATGCGAACATGAAGGCGACGAAGTCCGGTGGCTCCTCGAGCGACTTGAGCAGCGCGTTCCAGGCGTCCTTCGTGATCTGGTGGGCTTCGTCGAGGATGTAGACCTTGCGCTTGAGGTCGGTCGGGACGTAGTTGATGCGCTCGCGGAGGTCCCGGATCGCGTCGATGCCGCGGTTCGAGGCCGCGTCGATCTCGATGAGGTCCATGGCCCGACCCTCGCGGATGGAGACACAGGATGGGCATGTGTCGCAGGGATCGCCGTCCTGGAGGTTCGTACAGTTGATCGCCTTCGCGAGGATGCGCGCGAGCGAGGTCTTGCCGGTGCCCCGCGGGCCCACGAAGAGGACCGCGTGCGCGACCCGGTTCGTCCGAACGGCGTTCCGCAGCGTCTCGACCACGGCTTCCTGGCCGACCATCTGGGCGAACGTCTGCGCCCGCCAGCGGCGGTAGATGGCCTGGTGCGGGACGACCGCGGTCTCGTCGATCACGCTGCTCCTGGCGAACCCCGCTGGGCTCGGTTCAAGGTTGGTATGCCGTGCACCCCCCGTCGACCGACTGCGACCCGGGCCCACCCTTGAAGGCGGCTCGGACCAGGCCGTTCCGCGGCACCCGACGAGCTTCGCTGAGTGCTGCTTCCTTCCGGACCTGACACGGTTCGCGATTCGCCGCTGCGCGGGACCCGATCCTCAACGTCGCCTGGAACGGCGGCTTCCGAGCGCAGGAGCCTCGGGAGGGAATTCAGCCCTGCTGGAGCGGATTGCAGGTACAGGGCACCGCTAGTTCCCCGCCTAGCACGGCCTCGGAAGGATACCGCGCCGGGGTTCCGGGCGGCCCAAAGCCGTGGTGGTGGCGGAGAGGGAGGGATTCGAACCCTCGACGCGTTGCCGCGAACCGCATTTCCAGTGCGGCGCCATAGTCCACTAGGCGACCTCTCCCGAAGCGGGAGTCTAGAGGAAGGCCAAGGCTGGGTCGGTCCTCTGGACGGTTCGCGTTTTGTCACCAGGCGAGCGTCGCCGCGGCGCGCCGGCCGGGCTGATAGCCGAGACCGCCGGGTTCGTACCCGCCTGATCAGCGTCTTGTGTCCTTGACCGTGGCGACTGTGCTCGTACCGACACAACCGAGACGGATTCGCGGCTTTTACCGCCGTTGGACGGATACGGGGCGATCGCGAGCTGCCGACTCGTGCGTGGATCGTGAGTCCATTAGCCACGGGCAAGGTGTCCCGGACCCAAATCCGTCGCGGTTGTGTCGCGCCGGACACAGATGTCGATCTCGTGGATCCGGCGCCCGGCGTCGAGTTGTGCCCCGGTCGCATCGGCGAACGGGTGGTCGAGGTCATGCCGGACCTGCGCAACCGGAGGCTGGGACCTCGACTGCTATCCTCCCCCGCGGAGAGGTGTCCGAGTGGTTGATGGTGCCGCTCTCGAAAAGCGGTGTGCGAAAGCACCGTGGGTTCGAATCCCACCCTCTCCGCCACCCTGACCCATTGGACGGGCCTGGCGCGCGTTGGCTTCTAAACGCGCGCTCAGCTCGTGGCGGAAGCCGCCGCGTACAGCTCTTCGACCTCGGCGCGGCGGATACCGCTGACGACTTTCAGCCGTCGGCCGAGCGCGGGATGCTCGGCAAGCTGGAGCCGCGTGCCGGCCGCGCCCTCGCGCTGGTTGGGCATCGCGAACACGAGCGCCTCGACGTCGGACGCCAGCAATGCGCCAACGCACATCGGGCAGGGCTCCATCGTCGCGAACATCGTCACGTCGCGGAGGCGCGCGCTGCCGACCCGCCGGGCGGCCTCCCGCAGCGCGACGATCACGGCGTGGGCCGTGGGGTCATCGGTCTGGAGCACGCGGTCGTGGCCCCGGGCGACCATCGCCTCGTCGAGGACAGCGACGGCAGCGTGCGGACGCTCACCTCGGGCGACCGCCGAGCGGGCCTCCTCGAGTGCCTCGCCCATGTAGAGCTCGTAGTTCATCGCCGCGATCATACCCGCCGCGATCTGCCGCGCCGCACGTCCCGATACCATTGCCGATCGTGACGACTCCCAGGCGGATCGGGATCCTGACGGGCGGCGGCGACGTTCCGGGCCTCAACTCGGTCATCAAGAGCGTCACCTACCGGGCCAGCGAGCTGGGCATCGAGGTCATCGGCATCCGTCGCGGCTGGGAGGGCCTCACCCACGTCCAGCCGGGCCCCACGCTCGATCCGGAGTACCTGCGCCTCCTCGACCGGCGCAATACCCGGACGATCGATCGGACGGGCGGAACCGTCCTTCACACCTCGCGTACGAACCCCACCCGCATGAAGACCGAGACGCTGCCGCCCTGGCTCGAGCCCGCGCGAGCCGCCGAGCTGCAGACCGAGGATGGCGTACACGACCTCACGCCGATCGTCCTCGAGCACCTCGACGCGCTCGGGATCGAGGCCCTCGTCCCGATCGGCGGCGACGACACCCTGTCGTTCGCGCGCGTCCTCGTGGATCGCGGCGTCCCGCTCGTGGCGATCCCGAAGACGATGGACAACGACGTCCCGGGGACCGAGTACTGCATCGGCTTCTCGTCGGCGATGACCCGGGCGAAGGAGCTCATCGACCGGCAGCGGACGACGCTCGGCAGCCACGAGCGGATCGGGGTCTTCCGGATCTTCGGGCGGGACGCCGGGTTCTCGGCCCTGTTCGCGGCCTATGTGACGTCGGCCCGTTGCCTGATCCCCGAGGTGCGGTACGACATCGATGCCCTCGCCGCGGTCGTCGCCGAGGACCATCGCCTGAGCCCGAGCCGCTACGCGATCGTCGTGACCGCGGAGGGCGCCATGTGGAAAGGGGCCCAGCTCACCGACCAAGGGACGGCGGATGCCTTCGGACATCGCCACAAGGCCAACGTGGGCGAGGCGCTCGCGGCCGAGCTGACCGACCGGACCGGCATCGAGTCGCTCGCGATCGAGCTGACGTACGACCTCCGCAGCGGCCAGCCCGACGCCCTCGACCAGATCGTCTCGTCGACGTTCGCGAACGTCGCCATGGACCTCGTCGCCGACGGCCGGTACGGGCGGATGGTCGCGATCCGGGATGGGAAGTACGCGGAGACGGATCTCCCGAGCGTGGGTTCGCACGCGCGACGCGTCGACGTCGAGGCGCTCTACAACGTCGAGCGCTTCCGCCCCCGGTACGACGGCCGGATGGGCTCGCCGCTGCTCCTCGTCGGGCTCCGCTAGGTCCTAGCCCTCGAGGCCCGAGAGCTCCCGGATCGTTCGGGCGACGGCCGAGACATCCTCGTCGCCGTGGCCGCGACCGACGAGGCCACCGAGGATCTGCTCGAACAGGGCGCTGACCGGCAGGACCGTGCCCGTCTCGCCTGCGAGCCCGAGGGCGATGCCGATGTCCTTGCGATGGAGCGAGACCTTGAAGCCCAGCGGGTACTCGTTGTCGTGCATTCGGCCGCTGCGGTTGGCGAGAACCCAGCTCTGGGCCGCGCCGCCGCTCATGGCCTCGACGAGCTGATCGACGTCGAGGCCGGACTTCATCGCCAGCACGATCCCCTCGGCGACCCCGAGGTAGCCGCCGGCGAGAATCACCTGGTTGACGGCCTTCGCCGCCTGGCCGGAGCCGCTCGGTCCAACGTGGGTGATTGTCGTCCCCATTGCCGCGAGGACGGGTCGGGCGCGCTCCAGGTCTGCCGCGTCCCCGCCGACGAAGATGGACAGGGTCCCTTTCTTCGCGCCTTCGCTGCCGCCGGAGACCGGCGCGTCGAGCATGCCGACGCCGCGCTCGCGGAGGCGAGCCGCGAAGTCCCGGGTCGCGGACGGGGAGATCGTCGACATGTCGATGATGAGGCTGCCGTCGCCTGCGCCGTTGGCGACGCCGTCGGGGCCGAACAGGACGGCCTCGACGTCGGGCGTGTCGGAAACGATCGTGACGATGACCTCGCTGGCCGCGGCTACCTCCGCGGGGCTCGCCAGGATCTTGATGCCGAGCTCGACGAGGCCCGCCGAGCGGCCCGGGCTCCGATTCCACGCGGCGACCTCGAAGCCCGCGCCAGCGACGTTCGCGGCCATGGCGCCGCCCATCGTTCCGAGACCAACGAAACCGACGCGCACTCCGATCCTCCCTGACGCGATCGTCCCTTGTGACCGCCTCGATGCTAGACGAAGACGTCGCACCCGCTCGATGCTGGGGAGCGATGAACTCGGCTGTGTACTCGCTCAACAAGTGTCTTCGAGCGCGGACCAGCATGAAGTCGGCAGTTTCACGTGCCTGGGGCATGGATCAAGGCCGACACGGTGGCGTTCGGGCGAGTTCATGCGCCTGGGGCATCGCTCGGCGGCCGAGGAGCGACGGTTGATTGGCGCGCCCGGCGGGACTCGAACCCACGACCTTCAGGTCCGCAACCTGACGCT
>DAINSJ010000079.1:2863-7236 GCA_036741375.1 Candidatus Limnocylindrales bacterium | reverse complement strand
ACCGTCACCGAGATCTACGACCACCTCCGCCTGCTCTTCGCCCGCATCGGTCACCCGCATTGCCCGAACGGTCACGAGATCGAGCGCCAGACGGTCCAGCAGATCGTCGACCAGGTGCTCGGGCTCCCGGAGGACACGCGCCTCCTCGTCCTCGGGCCCCTCGTCAAGGACCGCAAGACCGAGGGCGACCGCATCTTCGAAGCGGCTCGGAAGCAGGGCTTCGTCCGGGTCCGAGTCGATGGCGAGACGTACGACCTCACCGATGCGCCGACCCTCGACAAGTACAAGCGCCACACGATCGAGGTCGTCGTCGATCGATTCATCGTCCGCCGGGCGGAGGGGCCGGCCGAGTGGCCACGCGACGAGCGCGGCCGGCCGATCGAGCCGGAGAGTGGCCAGCCGATCCCCGATCCCGACACCCCGCGCCTGGCCGACTCGATCGAGACCGCGCTCCGCCTGGGCGAGGGCGTCGTCGTGATCGCGCCCGTGCCGCGCGACGGCGAGGCACCGGACTTCGAGGAGCGCCGCTACTCCGAGCGCTACACGTGTCCGTACGACGGCTTCACGATCGAGGAGCTAGAGCCGCGCAGCTTCTCCTTCAACTCGCCGCACGGTGCCTGCCCGACCTGCACGGGCCTGGGCACCCGGCTCGAGATCGACCCCGACCTCGTGATCCCGGACCGCTCGAAGAGCGTCCTCAAGGGCGCCGTCGTGCCGTGGTCGCGCATGCCGACGGACGCCTCGTGGCGGATGAAGATCACCGAGGCCGTGTTCAACAAGCACGGCTGGGATCCCGCGAAGGCCGTCCGAGCCCTGCCCGAGGAGGCGGTCAAGCACCTGCTCTACGCCGGCAAGGACGAGCAGGTCGTCATTCGCTACAAGCACGAGCGCGGCGAGAACACGTACAAGGCCACGTTCGAGGGTGTCGTCACGAACCTCGAGCGGCGCTACCGCGAGACCGAGTCCGACTACATCAAGACCGAGCTCGAGAAGTACATGGTCGAGCGGCCCTGCCCGGCTTGCGGTGGCAAGCGCCTCCGACCGGAGGCTCTCGCGGTCACCATCGAAGGCCGCGACATCTCGGACGTCTCCGACCTGTCGATCACGGACGCGCTCGACTGGGCCCAGCGGCTGCCGGACCGGATCACCGAGCGGGAGCGCACGATCGCCTACCAGGTCCTCAAGGAGATCCGGGCGCGGCTCGGCTTCCTGGTCGACGTCGGGCTCGACTACCTGAGCGTGAACCGCACGAGCCAGACGCTGTCGGGCGGCGAGGCCCAGCGGATCCGGCTCGCGACGCAGATCGGGACCACGCTGATGGGCGTTCTCTACATCCTCGACGAGCCTTCGATCGGGCTGCACCAGCGGGACAACGCGAAGCTCATCGCGACCCTTACCCGGCTTCGTGACCTCGGCAACACCGTGCTTGTCGTCGAGCATGACGAGGAGACGATCCGGACGGCCGACTGGGTCATCGACATCGGGCCCGGGGCTGGCGAGCACGGCGGCGAAATCATCGCGAACGGTCATCTCGACGAGGTTCTCGCCGAGCCCAGGTCCATCACCGGCGCGTTCCTCCGCGGCGATCGTGCGGTCCCGATCCCGAAGGTCCGTCGCAAGGGGAGCGGCAAGAAGCTCGTCGTGCGTGGCGCGCGCGAGCACAACCTCCAGGGCATCGACGTCGCGTTCCCGCTCGCAACCTTTACCGCGGTCACCGGGGTGTCGGGCAGCGGCAAGAGCACGCTGGTGACCGAGGTGCTCTATCGGGCGCTGGCCAGGGAGCTCAACGGCTCGCGGGAGCCGGTCGGGCGCCACGACGCGCTCGAGGGCGCGAACCAGATCGACAAGATCATCGAGATCGACCAGAGCCCGATCGGCCGGACGCCGCGATCCAACCCCGCGACCTACACAGGCCTCTTCGGAACGATCCGTGAGCTCTTCGCCGGCACGCCCGAGGCACGGGTCCGCGGCTACTCGCCGGGCCGCTTCTCGTTCAACGTGAAGGGCGGCCGCTGCGAGAACTGCAAGGGCGACGGGATCATCAAGATCGAGATGCAGTTCCTGCCGGACGTCTACGTCCCATGCGAGGTCTGCAAGGGGGCGCGCTACAACCGCGAGGCCCTCGAGGTCCACTACAAGGGCCGCTCGATCGCGGACGTGCTCGAGATGACCGTCGAAGAGGCCGTCGAGTTCTTCGCGCCGGTCCCGAAGATCGCGACGAAGCTGCGGACCCTGAACGACGTCGGGCTCGGCTACGTCCACCTCGGCCAGCCGGCGACGACGCTGTCGGGCGGCGAGGCGCAGCGCGTGAAGCTCTCGACCGAGCTCTCCCGCCGGGCGACCGGGCGGACGCTCTACGTCCTCGACGAGCCGACGACGGGACTCCACTTCGCCGACGTGGAAAAGCTGCTCGAGGTGCTCCACCGGCTCGTCGATACGGGCAATACGATCGTCGTGATCGAGCACAACCTCGACGTGATCAAGACCGCCGACTGGATCGTCGATCTCGGCCCGGAAGGCGGCGCGCGCGGCGGCCGGATCATCGCCGAGGGGACGCCCGAGAAGGTCGCGACGACGAAGGGCTCGGCGACGGGGGAGTACCTGGCGCGTGTCTTGCGCGGCGAGCCCCTCGTCCCGCTCTCGGACGTCACCTTCGCCGAGGCGGCCGGCCGAGTGACGGCCGTTGCCCGCCAGCGACCCGAGACGAACGGCACCGGCAATGGGGACCTGGCCGCGCCGGAACCCGCCGCGGCAGGGCGCGCCGATCCCGCGCGAGCCGATCCCGCGCGAGCCGAGCCCGCGCGAGCCGCGCCGGAGCGCGCCAAGGTCGCCGTCGGCGCCCGGCGGCGTGGCTGAACCGTCGCCATCCCGAGAGCGCGGACCGGCGCGACACGAGCTGCCGGAGCTCGACGCCGCCGCCCTCGAGGCCGCGCGGGCGGCCGACCGGCTCTTGTTGGCCGCGCGAGCCTTCGGGGCCGACCGCTGGATCCGCTACGTCACCCCGCTCCCGGATCGGCTGCGTGACGACCCGGTTTCGTCGCTCCGCCTGGCTGCCCGCCAAGCCCGAGCCGCCTACGGACCAAAGGATTCGATCCGTGACAGTCTGCCGCCCGACGTGACCGAACCCTTCCTCGAGGCCATCGACCGCCTGCTCAAGGCGATCGCGAAACACGATGCCCATCGCGACTGAACGCGGCATCGCCGCACTCCACTGACCGAGGGAACCTGAACCGGGCCAACACCGTCAACCGGCCACATCGCCGGTCACAAACGGCCAGGAGGCTCCTCACATGTCCGAATCCCGCAGCCTTGTCGCTCGAACCGCAGCCGTCGCATCGATCGCCATGCTGGCGCTCGTGATCGTCGCCCCGCTCGTCACCAGCTGGCGCCCGTCCGGCGTGGCGCGGGCGGCCACTCCAACGGATCCCATCCACGGCATCACGGTCCAGGGGACCGGCAAGATCACCCTCACACCCGACCTCGCGAGCATTAACGTCGGTGTGACGTTCCAGGGCGCGACCGCCGCGAAGGCGCAGGGCGGAGCGAGCGCCGCGATGGCTCGGATCATTGCCGCCGTGAAGGCGAAGGGCGTCGCCGATGCGGATCTCGCCAGCCAGTGGGTCTCGCTTCAGCCGCAGTACGACTACAGCAGCTCGGGCACCGTCCCGCCTCGCGTCATCGGCTTCCAGGCCAACCAGAGCCTCTCGATCAAGGTCCACAAGATCGACACGTCCGGTGACGTCATCGATGCGGCCGTCGGCGCCGGTGCGACCGACATCGGCGGGATCAGCTTCTCCGTCAGCGACCCGGCAGCGGCGACCGCCCAGGCCCGGACGGCCGCCATCACCGACGCGAAGGCGCGGGCGAAGTCCCTCGCGGACGCGGCCGGCGTCTCGCTCGGCGCGGCGATCTCGATCTCCGAGGTCAGCGCTCCCTCGGTCGTCCCATATCCGTACCTCGACAAGGCCGCCGTCGGCGCTCCGAGCAACCCGACGCCGATCCAGGTCGGCACGACCGAGGTCGAGGTCGACGTGCAGGTGACCTTCGCGATCGGCTGACCGTCAGGCCACGATCGTGAGGCGGAGCTCGTCCACGTCGAACGCCTCGAGCAGGAATGGCGACGGAGCGCCCGGGTCGTAGACGAGGGTCAGCGAGCGGCGGGCTCGCGTCCAGGCCACGTAGGCGAGACGCCGCTCCTCCTCCATTGCCCGCTCCGGATCCTCGGCGTCGGCGATCGAGCGGGCGCTCGGGAACCGGCCGGCATCGAGGCCGATGACCGCGACGTGATCGAACTCGAGCCCTTTCGTCCCGTGCGCCGTCGCGAGAGTGAGCGGAGCATCGTCGCGGCGGAGCACCGTGAGGGCGTTCCGCAT
>DAINSJ010000079.1:0-2763 GCA_036741375.1 Candidatus Limnocylindrales bacterium | reverse complement strand
TCGGATCGCTGCCACGGCGGCCGGCAACAGCTCCCGATTCGTCCGCGCGAGGACCGCGCGCGTTTCGGCACCTGCGCCATCCACGGACGGCCACGACCCCAGCACCGCCGCAATCCGGTCGACGTCGTCGGCCGCCGACGAAGCGAGGATCAGCGATCCCTCGGCGGCCGGGCGGGGCCGGATGACCTTGGCGAACCGCTCGGTATTGTGCTCGATCAGCCGGACGGACCGAACGAGAACCGGCTCGGGGCAGCGATAGTTGGTCTCGAGGTCGACGCGGGTGAGGCCGGGGAGCGCCTCTCCAGCGAGACTCAGGAGGCGCCGGACGTCGGCGAGCCGCCAGCCGTAGATCGACTGGTCATCGTCGCCGACGAGGAAGATCCGGTTCGCGGGCGCCGCGAGCAGGAGCGCGAGCCGCAGCTGGCTGCGATCGAGATCCTGGGCCTCGTCGACGAGCAGGTGCGTGCATCGCGCGCGCCACGCGGCCAGCACCTGTGCATCGGAGGACAGCAACCGCAGCGAGCGGGCGACGAGGTCATCGAAGTCGAGGCCGCCACGGCGTGCGATCTCGGCCTCGTACGCGGCGTACGTCCGTGCGACCGGACCAGCGTCCGGATCCGCCTCGATGGCCGCCGGATCCACGTCCAGGTCGAGCTTCATCCGAGAGATGACCGTGTCGAGGCGGCGGCGTTCGGCGATCGGCATCCTCGGCCGAACCGCTCGCAGGATCTCGTCGCGGTCCACCAGCGGCGAGACGGCACGCCCTGCGGCTCGGAGCACCTCCATCCCGAGGGCGTGAAACGTGCGAATCCGGATGCGGTCGGCGAGGCCGGCGCCGAGCGGATCGAGTGCCGCTTCAACTCGCTCGCGAAGCTCTTCCGCTGCCCGCCGGTTGAACGTGACCGCGCAGATCGATTCGGGCTCGGCCCCACCGTCGACGAGCCAGGCGATGCGTGCGACCAACGTCGTCGTCTTGCCGGAGCCCGCGGGCGCGACGCAGAGAACCGGGCCGGGCGGCGCGGTCGCGGCGGCCCGCTGGTCGGCCTGAAGGCGCGCGAGGCGTTCGACGACCGCGGGGTGACCGGCCACGACGTGCAGTCTCGGGACATCGGCTTGGCCGCGGATCATCGCGCCGAACAGTCGCCTGAGAATCGCCGCGTCCGGCTGCTAGAGTCGGCCCGATGGAGGGCCGGACCGTCACCGACAGCGACCTCACGCCGCGCGGAACTGACGCCATCGATCCGGGCGACGATCGGCACGACGCCGATCCATTCGACGCCGCGATGCCGGCGACGCCACCGTCGGAGCTGCGCAGCTTCGACCGCCTGCTCGCCGGCGTCGTCATCGGGCTCACGGCCCTGAGCTTCATCTCGCTCCTGCCTGGCCCCGTATTCGAGATCCGGAACTCGAGCCTGGACCTCGTCCTGAACACGCTGACGGTCGTCGCAGCGGCCGGCGCCGCCGCGCTGGCGTGGATCCGCTACCGGATTGAGCGCGAGCTCTCGGCCCTCTACGAGACGTCGGCGTTCGTCGTGCTCTTCTCGACCCGGGCGCTCCTCATCGGGATCGCGATCGGCGGCCATCCGGAGCGGATCGGGCTGGACATCTCGATGCCGGCGCAATGGCCGATCTACGCCTGGACCCTCGCCAAGCTCGTGACCGGGCTCCTCCTGATTCTCGCCGCCGGAGCGAATCTCCACCGATCGAGGCGGGTCCGATTCCCGGTCATCGCGCTGACCGTCGGGCCAACCCTCGTCGTCCTGGCCGTTATCGCGCTCCTGCCGTCGTTCGAGGCGAGTCTGCCGAGGCTCATCGGACCCGGCGGACTGGCCGCCCTTCGTGGCGACACGGGGGTGACGCCAGGAATGGACCCCGCCGGGCTGGCGATCCAGGGCCTGGTCGCGCTCTTCTACCTGCGCGGCGCGCAGCTCTATCGCGAGATCTACCGCGAGCACAGCCGTCGCTACGCCGGCTACCTGTCGATCGCGTTGATCGTCGCCGCCTTCAGCCAGCTCCACTGGGCGATCCTGCCCGGCATCTACGACCCGCTCGTGACGACGGACGACCTCCTCGGGGCGGCGCTGTCGGTGATCCTCTTGCTGGGCATCGATGCGCAGTCGCGGGCGGACGTGCGAGCCCTCCGCCTCGCGAACGCGCGCCTGCACGCTCTGCGGGCCGCGGACGCCCAGCGGGCCGAGCTCGAGGCGAGCGCGCGCCTCGCCCGCGAGGTCCACGACGGCCTGTCGCAGGACCTCTGGCTTGCGAAGCTGAAGCAGGGGAGGCTGGCCCGGATTCCGGACCTGTCGCCCGCCGCCCGAGGGCTGACGACCGAGCTCGGGGACGCGGTCGATCGCGCCCTCGGCGGCGCCCGGGCCGTCCTGGCGACGATGCGGTCCGGCCCCGAAGGGCCGACCATCGACGAATCCCTGGAGCGTGCCGTCGACGACTTCAGCGATCGATTTGGGATCCGAACGGAGTTCACGTCGACCGGCGCGGCACCCGCGTTGCCGTCCCGAACGGCGGCCGAGCTGCTGCGCGTGGTGCTCGAGGCGCTCACGAACGTCCACAAGCATGCCGACGCGACGGTGGTCCGGGTCAGCGCCGCGTGGGACAGCGCCTCGTTCGAGATCGCGGTGACGGACAATGGACGCGGCTTCGATCCAGCGGCGATCGATGGCTCCAGTTATGGAGTTCGAGGCATGCGAGAGCGGGCTGCCCTGATCGGCGGCGAGATCGAGATCGTGAGTCGCCCGCGGGATGGGA
>DAINSJ010000078.1:0-7348 GCA_036741375.1 Candidatus Limnocylindrales bacterium | reverse complement strand
CGGACGCCGCCTTCGATCTTCACGGCCTGGGCGCCGGCATCGCGCATGAACCGGCCGGCGTTCGTGAGCGCGTCCTCGGTCGTCGCGTACGAGAGGAACGGCATGTCGCCGACGACGATGGCTCTTCGGGCGCCACGGGCGACGGCGCGCGTGTGATGGAGCATCTCGTCCATCGTCACGCTGACGGTCGTCTCGTAGCCGAGCATGACCTGGCCAACGGAGTCGCCGACGAGGAGCATCGGGATCCCGGCCTCATCGAGGATTCGAGCCGTCGGGTAGTCGTAGGCAGTGAGCATCGGGATCCGCTCGCCGTCGGCGAACATCCGACCGATGTCGGAGGTCGTGACGCGCTTCACGGCGTCGGTGGTTGCGCTCATCGTCAGGCTCTCCCGTGCGTTCCGGCAGTCTGCACCGCAGCATCCCGAGCGTCCAACGCCGCCGCCACGCGGTCAAGGATGCGGTCGGCGACCTCGCGCTTCGTCAGGAGCGGCAGGTCCTCGCGGGCCCCCGCCGCGTCGAGGATCGTCACCCGGTTCGTCTCCGTTCCGAAGCCCGAGCCGGCTTCGGAGACGTCGTTGGCCACGAGCAGGTCGACCCCCTTCGAGGCCAGCTTCTCGGCGGCTCGGTCGAGCGAGCCCGTCTCGGCCGCGAAGCCGACGAGAACCGGGGCCGGTTCGACCGGCTCGCGGCGTCGAAGCCCCGGACGATCCGGCCGACCTCGGCGAGGAGGTCCGGCGTCGCCGCCAGCTCGAGGCTCAGCCCGTCGGCGCGTCGCAGCTTGTCCTCCGAGGGATTCGTCGGTGCGAAATCGGAAACGGCGGCGGCCATGACCAGGGCGTCGGCAGGGTGTTCGTCGGCCCCGAAGAGCGTCCGCAAGAGCGCGCCTCGCAGCTCGCCGGTCGTCTCGACGCGAACGGTCGTTGCGTCCCCTGGAAGCGGAACTTCGACCGCGGCGGCCAGGAGCGTGACCCGCGCGCCACGCTCGAGCGCGGCCGTCGCGAGGGCAACGCCCATCCTGCCGCTCGAGCGATTGCCGATGTAGCGCACGGGATCGATCGGCTCGCGTGTTCCCCCAGCGGTCACGACGATGTGCCGTCCGAGGAGATCCGCCTCCCGGGGTCGCGTCTCGCGGAGCGGTGGTCGCGCAGCCGGATCGGGCTGGCGGACCGGCCGGGAGCCGATCGCTGCCACGACCGCGTCGACGATCGCAGGGAGCTCGGCGAGGCGCCCAACGCCTGCCTTGCCGGAGGCCAGCGGTCCTGCCTCCGGCGGGACGATCGTGTAGCCGAACGCCGTGAGCCGAGCAACATTGGCGACCGTCGCGGGATGAGTCCACATGTCGCCGTCCATCGCGGGCGCCACCACGACCGGGGCGCTGGTCGCGAGGCAGGCAGCCGTGACGACGTCACCGGCGAGCCCATTGGCCATCGCGCCCAGCCAGTGCGCGGTCGCCGGCGCCACGACGATCGCGTCTGCCGAATCGCCGACGACGATGTGCCCGATGCGCCCATCGGGAAGGAGGTCGAGCAGCTCGGATTCGACCGGGTGGCGCGAGAGGGCCGCGAACGTCAGCGGCCCGACGAACTTCGTCGCCGACGGCGAGAGCAGTACGACGACGTCCGCACCCTCGGCGGTCAGCAGGCGAAGCAGCTCGACCGCCTTGTAGGCGGCGATCGAGCCGGTGACACCCAGGCCAACGAGGCGCCCTTCGAGCCTGCCGCTCACGGGAGGCCAAGTTCGAGCGGCTGGCCGCCGGCGACCTCGGCATGGAGAATCGCCAGGCCCTTGAGCGTGAGATCCGGATCGATTGCGTCGATGCCCTCGAGCGCCCCGGCCCACGGTGCCGTCGAGAGCCCGCCCGTGAGGATCGCCCGGACCTCCGAGGGCGAGACCCCGCTGGCGTCGGAAAGCTCGCGCCGGATGCGCACGAGGAGGCCGGTCACGAGAGCCTGATAGCCGAAGATCGTGCCGCTCTGCATGGCCGACACGGTGTCGCGCCCGATCGCCCGGTCCGGCGTCCGCAGATCGATCCGGGGCAGCTTCGCGGTTCGCGCCGCGAGCGCCTCCAGTCCGAGCTCGAGCCCGGGCGCGATCGCGCCGCCGACGTACGCGCCATCCGCCGCGACGCAATCGAAGGTCGTCGCCGTCCCGAAGTCGACGACCACCGCGGGCGTGCCGTACAGCCGCCCCGCGGCCAGGGCATTCACGAGCCGGTCCGCACCGACGTCCCCCGGCCGGTCGGTCCGAACCGGCAGCGGGACCGTTCCCGCGCCCGCGATCAGCAACGGCCGGTCGCGACGGTCGGCCACCGCCTCGAGGCTCGCGGTGAGGGCCGGCACGACCGACGCGCAGACAATCCCCGACACGTCCGCGAAGGCGGCGTCGTCGAGGCGGAGGAGGCCTTCGAGCAGCAACTCCAGCTCATCCGGAGTCGCGCCGGCAACCGTCGCCGCACGCCGCGTCGCGACGAGGGCCCCGTTCCGGAAGCAGCCGATCGTGATGTTCGAGTTGCCGATATCGATCGCGAGGAGCATGGCCGGATCATACGCGGAGGTCTTCGGGCCACTGGCGACGTGGAGTACCATCGCCGACGTCCCGCCACCCCGAGTCCCGCGCGCCCCCGAGTGCCCCGGAGGAGGAAGCCGTGTCCACCAGCCCGCCGGCCAAGTTCTTCGTGAACCAGGGCGTGGTGACGACGCGCGAGGACATGCTCAACCTCCTGCGGCCGCTGCTGAAGCAGACCGTCAGCTACCGCTACCTTCGCGGTCGCGAGGTCGTCTCGCACGGGACCGGCTGGGTCGAGCGGATCGTCGTCGACCAGCCCGAGGTCTCGACGTACTTCACCCCGATCGCGATAACCGTCAATGTCGACTCGTTCGAGCACCTCGATTTCACGACCCGGCCCGACCAGCTCCTCGTCTACACCCTCGTCCAGGGCGACGAATCCGTGATCGTCGAGTTCACGCCCGGCGGTGACGGCGCCACCTCGCCGTTCGAGCCGCGGCAGCTCGCGTTCGATACCTCCGGGTTCGTCCAGATGGAGCTGACGGGGCTTGACCAGGGCGACGAATAGGGCGTTAAACGGCCAGAAATCGCGGCTGCGGCCGCATTACCATCGACCCAGGTTCGGGTCTGGCTGACGGATCCGGAGCGAGGGAGGCGTGGCCCGCGTCCACCCTGGACCGGCGCGCCCGCGGAGGAGGGACTGGTTCGAGTGACTGCGGAGGCCGCTGAGCGGCCAGCTCGTGGTGGGGGCGGCGGCATGATCGCCGACTACTTCAAGTTCGCCGAACGCGGCACGGATCTATGGACGGAGGCCCGTGGCGGCCTGACCACGTTCATGGTCATGGTCTACATCGTCTTCCTGAACGCGAGCATCCTCGGCGACGGATTCAAGCTCGCAGCGGACGACCCCGGCCGAATCGCCCTTTCTGCCGGAACTGCCCTGATCGCCGGGATCATGACCATCGCCATGGGCGCCTTTGCGAACTACCCATTGGCGCTGGCTGCGGGGCTCGGCATCAACGCCATCGTTGCCTTCAGCCTCACGGGTCGCGGTCTGTCCCCGGCCGGCGCGATGGGCGTCATCGTCCTCGAAGGCCTCGCGGTGACGCTCCTCGTCCTGGTCGGCTTCCGGGAAGCCGTCATGAACGCCGTTCCGCTGGCGCTCAAGCGAGCGATCGGCGCCGGCATCGGTCTGTTCATCCTGTTCATCGGCTTTGCCAACGGCGGCCTTGTCCAGTCGGGCTGCTCGCCGTTCGTGCCGCTTCCGGTCTGCGCCGGCACGCTCGTGACGGTGTCGTTCCCGACCACGGCCGCACAATTCGTGTTCCTCTTTGGCCTGGCGCTCACGGTGATCCTGTGGGCTCGCCGGATCCGGGCGGCCCTCGTCATCTCGATCCTCGGCACGACGCTCGTCGCCCTGGCCGCGGGGCCCAGCGTGGCGAAGATTCCCGCCGCGATGACCTGGACGCCGAACTTCTCGACCCTTGGCTCGTTCGACATCGGCAACGTCTTCACGACGTTGCCCCTCCTGACAGCGCTCCTCGTCATCTTCGCGATCATGCTGACGGACTTCTTCGACACGATGGGGACGGTCACCGGCGTGGCCGCGGAGGCCGGCCTCGCGAGGCCGGACGGCTCGGTTCCCGGGGTCGGTCGGGTCCTGATCGTCGACAGCATCGCCGCGGCCGTCGGCGGTCTCGGCGGCGTCTCCTCGAACACGACGTACATCGAGAGTGCGGCGGGCGTCGCTGAGGGCGCGAAGACCGGCTTCGCGTCCATCGTGACCGGCGTCCTCTTCCTGCTCGCCATCCTGCTCGCGCCGCTCGCCGGGATCATCCCGGGCGTCGCGACGGCCCCGGCTCTGGTGATGGTCGGCTACCTGATGTTCACCCAGGTGAAGGACATCAACGTGGCCGACCTCGAGGACGGCTTCCCCGCCCTCCTCACGATGATCCTCATGCCCCTGACCTACGACATCACGGTCGGCATCGGCGCCGGCTTCATCTCGTGGGTCATCATCAAGGTCGTGCGCGGCAAGATGGCCGAGGTCCATCCGCTCATGTGGGTGGTCTCGATCGCCTTCGTCGTGTTCTTCCTGCAGAACTGGATCCAGGCGCTCCTGCCCAAGTGATCGCCTGAGCCCGCGTCAGCCGCGGCACCAATCGGCCGGCGTCCCTCGGGCGCCGGCCGTTCGATTCGCCTCCTGTACCATCCCCTCGATGTTCGAACGGACGGCGTTGCCCGATGGGCCGCGCGTGATCAGCGCCCGATTGCCCGCGGCGCGCTCCGTATCGATCGCGGCGTACGTCCTGGCGGGTTCGCGCGCCGAGGATCCCGGCGAGACCGGCGTGGCGCATTTCCTCGAGCACCTCACGTTCAAGGGCACACAGGCATTTCCGTCGACGCGGACGCTCAGCGAGGCGATCGAGGGCGTGGGCGGCTCATTCAATGCCGCGACCGACCGGGAGTCGACGGTCTACTGGGCCCGCGTCCCCGGGCGCGAGGCCGCGCGAGCCATGGAAGTGCTCGGCGAGCTGATCTGCCGGCCGGCCCTGGATCGGACCGAGATCGATCGCGAGCGCGACGTCATCGTCGAGGAGATCCGCGGCTATCTCGACGATCCGGCCGAGTACTGCCAGATCCTCTTCCAGCAGGCGATGTTCGGAAACGGCGCGCTCGGCCGCGAGATCTGCGGCGACGAGGATGCGGTCCGCTCCCTGCCCGAGGCGACGATTCGAGCGTTCTGGGGCTCGCGATACCGGCCCGTGAACACGGTCGTCGCCGTCGCGGGCGATCTGGCGCACGATGAGGCCGTCGCGCTCGCCGCCGGCTCGTTCGGCCGTGGCAACGGTGTCATCCATGGCTTCAAGCCATCGCCAACCCTGCCGGCAGGGGAGCGGGTCCTCGTCGGACGCCGTGACACCACGCAGGCCCAGATCAGCCTGGGTGTGCCTGCCCTCCAGCGCGACCATCCCGACGGCTGGGCCCTCGCCGTGCTGAACACCATCCTCGGCGACGGCATGAGCAGCCGGCTCTACCTGTCGCTCGTCGATCGCGCCGGGCTCGCCTACGATGTGAGCTCCGGAATCGTCGAATACGCCGACGCGGGGTCTCTCGAGGTCAACGCCGGGGTGGACCCATCGAAGATCGGCCGGGCGCTCGATGCGATCCTCGTCGAGCTCGCCCGCCTCCGCGACGAGCCCGTGCCCGAGGCAGAGGTCGGCAAGGCCAAGGCCTATCTCTCCGGCGGGCTCGAGCTCCGGATGGACGAGACGCGATACCTGGCGGCCTGGGTCGGCGGACAGGAGGCGCTCCACGAGCGAGTGTTGACGCTCGACGAGGCGCTCGCGGCCGTGGAGGCCGTCACCGTTGAGGACGTCCATCGCCTCTCGCGAACGCTGATCCGCGACGACGCCCTTCGGCTTGCCGTCGTCGCGCCGGGTCGGAATCTCCGCGGCCTCGACCGCCGTCTTCGGTTGCCCGGGTGAGCGGCGCAACGGAGGCCGTGACGGCCGCCGCAACGCCCGAGGGCCTCGACGGCGAGGTCAGGCTCGCGCGCCTTCACCTCCGTGTCGGGATGCTCGTCCTCGCCCGATCCGAGCTCGAGGACCTCGAGCGCCGGGGGCTCCTGGACGCGGCCGCTCGGGCGTCGCTGGCGGAGGCACGCTGGCGTTCGGGCGACATCGAGGACGCGGCGGCGGCGGCGCGGGCGCACCTCGACGCCGGCGGCGAGGATCCGGTCGCACTCTGCATCGCCGCGGAAGCGGCCGCGGCCGATGGCCGCCCCGGCGAGGCGCGCGCACTGATCGATCGACTCGGGCCGCCCGATGCGGCCACCCTCGACACCCTCTTCGCGGGCATGCCCCGGCGAGCCTTCTGGCCGTCGATCGGCGGCGACCCCATGACGACCGAGACGCTCTTCGGCGAGGCCGGCCACCTCGCCGATGCCGGCCGCCGCGAACGCCAGGGTCCGCCGTCGGATCGGAGGGCTGCGCCACGCGACACGTCAACGAGCCGCGAGCAGCCCGGGTCGAGCCCGACGGTTCGCACCGTGCCGGGTCCGCGCGAGGTCTTCGAGTCGACCGACCCGGGCCTCTGGCCCGAGGGAGCCACGGTGGCGGAGGGCGCGCACGGGACGGGGCCGTCGCTCGATTTGGATCCGCTCCTTGAGCTCGCCCAGGCGCGCGTGGAGCTGTCGACCGACGCGGAACGGGGCCTCGTCCGACTCTCCCTCGTGCTGCGGATCGATCCGACGCTCGCCCCGGCGGTCCTCGACGCCATCAGCCTGCGCCGCGAGCCTGCTGCCGAGCTGATCCGGGGCGATGCCCAGCGCCTCCTCGGGCGACATCTCGAGGCCGAGGCCGCCTTCGCCCGGACCGCGGACTGGCTCGACCATCCAGCCGCCGGCAAGAAATCCTGATCCGCATCCTCGAGGAGGGCTCGTGACCGAACGGACGCTCGTGCTCGTCAAACCCGACGGGGTCCAGCGGCTGCTCGTCGGCCGCATCGTCGGCCGGTTCGAGGACCGCGGTCTCAAGATCGTGGGCCTGAAGCTCGTCCGGGTGGACCGGTCCCTCGCGGAGCGGCATTACGCGGTCCATCGGGGCAAGCCGTTCTTCGAGGGGCTGCTGGCCTTCATCACCTCGGGGCCGCTCGTCGCGATGGTCCTCGAGGGCCCCCAGGCGATCGCGGTCGTCCGGTCGATGGTCGGCGCGACCAGGCCCGCGGAGGCCGCGCCGGGCACGATCCGTGGCGATCTGGCGCTCGAGACGGCGCAGAACCTCATCCACGCCTCAGATGGGCCGGAGACGGCGACCGCGGAGGTTGCCCTCTGGTTCGGCGC
>DAINSJ010000077.1:0-7570 GCA_036741375.1 Candidatus Limnocylindrales bacterium | reverse complement strand
GTTCGAACGCATAGATTTTATGCAGAGTGGAACATCGAGACTATACCCGGGCGCAGGGGGATCGGCACAACCCGTCGATCGTCCCGCTAGGGCCAGGACTCCCTCGCCCGCGCGCGAAGGGCGGCCTACTCGCCGATGACGCTCCAGAGGAAGCCCATCATGATGAAGAAGCCGGTGAAGAGCGCGATGAGGCCGAGCCCGCCGTAGGGGGAGCTGGCGCCCTCGTGCGGGACGAGCTGCAGCCCGACGCCGAACACGACCGCCCAGAGCAGGAAGAGGATCGCGAACAGCCACTTCCCATTCGCGCCCGTGATGCGACGCGTCCAGCGCGAGCGTCCATCGGCGGAGATCGCGGCCTTCACGAAGACGAAGACGAACAGGGCCGCGACGCCGACCGAGCCGAGCAGGATTGGGAGGTTGTTCGGGAAGTTCTGGAACCAGATCGTAAAGATCGTCACGGCGCGGCCATGCTAGCAGACGACTCGGTAGCATTGGCCTCCCGATGACGAGCCCCGATCCCCCGGTCCGCGTGCGCCGAGAGCGAGCGAATCGAGGCACCTTCGAGCGACTCGGGCGGTGGGCCGCTCGGCGTCGCTGGGCCGTCGTGAGCGCGTGGGCCGTGCTCCTCGTGGTGGCGATTCCGCTCGCGCTGCAGGCGAGCGGGGCGCTGCGCTCCGGCGGCTTCGTGCAGGCGGACCTCGAGTCCGCGCAGGCAAAGGCGCTCCTCGAGACCGAGATCGGCGTCCCCCAGGCGGCGCTCGTCGTTGTCTACCACTCGGATGCGCTGGCTGCGGGTGACCCGGCCTTCGAGGCGGCCGCCGCGAGCGCGATTGCGGACGTGCCGAAGGCGCCGTACGTCAAGAGTGTGCTATCCCACCTGCTCTCCGCCCGGCAGGTTTCCGCGGACGCTCACACGGCCTACGACATCGTGTTCCTCAGTCTCTCGGCCGACGATTCGCCGACGGCCCTGCCCGGGATTCGGGCGGCCCTGCGCGACGGGGCTCCCCTCGAGGTCGGCCTCGCCGGGGGCCCGGCGTTCTACGGCGACGTCCAGGCGGTGTCCGAGTCGGACCTGCGGCGGAGCGAGGCGATCTCCCTGCCGTTGGCGGCGCTGGCGCTATTGATCGTCTTCGGCTCGGTCGTCGCGGCAGCGCTGCCGCTCGCGGTCGGCGGGGCGGCGGTCGTCGGCGCGCTCGCCGCGGTGTTCCTCGTCGCCAGCGTCATCCCGATGAGCATCTTCGTGCTGAATCTCGCGACGCTGCTGGGCCTCGGGCTCGGCGTCGACTACTCGTTGCTCATGACGAGCCGGTTCCGCGAGGAGCTGGCGGCGCGTGGTTGGCGTGCAGACGCGGTCGAGGACGCGGTCGGGGCCACCGTGGCGACAGCCGGCCGGGCCGTCTTCTTCTCGGGCCTGACGGTCCTGCTCGGGCTGCTGGGCCTCGTGCTGTTCGACTTCATGATCCTGCGATCCGTCGGCATCGCCGGCGCGATCGTCGTTGGTCTCGGCGTGACCGCGGCGCTCACGCTGCTGCCCGCGCTGCTGGCGATTGCCGGCGTCCGGCTGGATTCGCTTCGCGTTCGCCGAGTTCAGGCCACGGCGTCCGAGAACGGACCATGGGCCAGGCTCGCGCGGCGCGTGATGGACCATCCGGTCCGCGTGCTCGTACCGACGCTCGCCGTCCTGCTGGTCCTCGGGACGCCGTTCCTGCACGTCCGCTTCAACGCGCCGGATTCCACGATCCTCCCCGAGAGCGTGCCATCGCGCCAGGCGTTCGACCGGCTCCGGTCCGCGTTCGGCGCTGGGCCGTTCGCGCCCATCGTGCTCGCGATTCGGACGCCCGGCGCCGCAACCGAGCCCGCGAACCTCGCGGCCCTGTACGACTACTCGCGCCGCCTGGCGGCGGATCCCCGGATCGTCCGCGTGGACAGCCTGGTCGACGTGGACCTGCGTCTTCGACTGGACCAGTACCAGCTCCTGTACGCGAGTCCGGGCGGCCCGCCGGATCGCTTCGTGAGCGCCGCGTTGACCGCGACGACCCACGGCAACCTGACGAGCTTCACGCTGACGACACCGTACGGGCCGAACGAGACCCCGGGGCGGGCATTGGTCCAGGACCTCCGATCCGGACGGGGAGCCCTGGCCCCGCCGGTCGGCATGACCGTGCTCGTCGGTGGCGGCGCGGCCGACGTCGAGGACGTCGTGAACGGCATCGGCGCGGAGTTCCCGCGCACGGCGCTGTTCATCCTGATTACGACCTACCTCGTGCTGTTCCTGCTACTGCGGTCGGTCTTCCTGCCGCTGAAGGCGCTCGCCATGAACAGCCTCTCGATCCTCGCGTCGTTCGGGGCGCTCGTCTGGATCTTCCAGGACGGCAACCTGTCGGCGATCCTCGGGACCCGGCCGCTCGGATTCGTGGAGACCACGCAGCCGGTCATCCTCTTCTGCGTGCTGTTCGGGCTGTCGATGGACTACGAGGTCTTCCTCTTGACCCGCATGCGCGAGACCTGGGATGGGACCGGCGACAATCGGGCGGCCGTCGCGCACGGCCTCGAGCGCAGTGGCAGGATCGTGACCTCGGCCGCGTTGATCGTGGTCGTCGTAGCGGGCTCGTTCGCGTTCGCCGACATCGTGCTGATCAAGGCGCTCGGCCTCGGGATCGCCGTTGCCGTCGCGCTCGACGCCACGGTCGTTCGCGCGTTGCTTGTCCCGGCGACCATGCGATTGCTCGGCCGCTGGAACTGGTGGCTGCCCGACATCATCGCTCGGCGGCTGCCGGCGCTTGAGGGCCGGGAGGCATCGGCGTGACCCGCCCGGCGACCTCGAGGCCCGTTCTGGCCCTTGCCGCCGCGGCAGCGCTGCTCGTGACCGCGTGCATCGGGAGCGGACCGATCCTGGCGAATCCCGCGCTCGTGATGCCGGCGCCGGCGACCGCCGCGCCCACCCCGAGCGCCGTCGCGGACCCGATTCCGATCCAGCTCCCGCGCGACGATGGCCCGCACGACCGACTCACCGAGTGGTGGTACTACACCGGCCACCTCGTTGCTGCCGACGGCCGCCATTTCGGGTTCGAAGCGGTCATCTTCCGAGCCGAGCGCGGCTCGATCCCGACGACCTGGGCGTCACATCTCGCCCTGACCGATGAGGCCGGCAATCGCTTCCTGTATGCCCAGCGATCGCAGGTAGGCGGACTGGTCACCCTCCCGCAGCGC
Organism: Candidatus Limnocylindrales bacterium; assembly: GCA_036741375.1. Taxonomy (GTDB): domain Bacteria; phylum Chloroflexota; class Limnocylindria; order Limnocylindrales; family CSP1-4; genus UBA5189. The sequence continues at coordinate 4,360 of DAINSJ010000077.1, read as the reverse complement.
GGCCTCGGCGGGCCGACAGGGTTCGACCTCAGCGTTACCGGCTTCGATCCGTCGGATCCGAGCTCGGTCCTCGAGACGCCATGGACGCTCGTCGGCGGGGGCGGCCGCGACAGGATCACTGCGGCGCTCTCCCCGAAGGAGGCGGCCGCGGCGGGCGGATCCTTCGGCCTGGCGCTCGATCTGCAATCCGAGAAGCCGGCGGCACTACACGGCGCGAACGGCTGGATCGACTTTGGCCCAGCGGGATCCTCGTATTACTACTCGCGAACGCGCATGGCGATCACTGGGTCGCTCACGCTCGACGGCGCGACGCTCGCGGTGACGGGCACCGGCTGGTTCGACCACCAGTGGGGCGACTTCATCTCGGTCGGTGGCGGCGGCTGGGACTGGTTCGCGGTCGAGCTCGTCGACGGTAGCGATCTCACGCTGTCCCTCGTTCGAGGCGCGGACGGAACGTTCCCGCTCGTGTACGGGACCTACGTCGACACGGCCGGCGCCACGACGCATCTCGCCCCGAACGCGTTCACGGTTCGCTCCACGGGAACATGGACAAGCCCGAAGACCGGCGCGACCTACCCGGCGGGTTGGCGTATCGAGGTCCCCGGGCTACAGCTCGTGATCGACCTGGCCCCGACGGTCGCCGACCAGGAGCTCGACACACGCCCGTCAACGGGGGTCGTGTACTGGGAGGGGTCGCAGAAGGTCTCGGCAACGCGGTCGGGCCAGCCCGTCGGCGGCGAGGCCTACGTGGAGCTCACCGGGTACTCCCCAACCCCCTGATTGCTCCGCAGCCACACCGTGAGCGCGATGAGGAAGCGGAGGATCAGTGTCAGGCCGTAGCTCGCGCACCAGATGCACACGGCACCGATGACCACGATCTGGACGTACAGGAAGTACACCTCGAAGAGGACACCGGCGAGCGACAGCCCGTAATGCGCCAGCAGCAGCGCGTGGAGATTCGTCCGCCACCAGGCGATCGCCAGGGTGAGCAGCACGAGCGACAGCACGACGCCGAACACGGCCACGGGCACGCCGGCGATCCGGCTGTACTCGCTCCGCGCCACCTCCTCGCAGCCATGGATCGGGCCACAGACCGGCACCCCGCCGGCGAGCTCCACCGAGGCGAGGTAGCTCGCGATCGCGAGCCCGATGACGTCGAGGACGGCCAGGATCAGCCCCGGATGGATCCCGAAGATCGGCCGAACGGCCGATCGGCGCATCACGAGGGTCGAGGGGATGCCACGGCCGCGGCCAGTTGGGTGATCAGGCTCGACAGCTGCCCGTAGTCAGGAACGCCGACGATCTTCTGGCCGTTGACGATGAGCGTCGGGGTCGAATCGATGCCCTGCGCCAGCGCCGAGGACGATCGGTCGGCGATGGGCTGCCGGATGTCGGTCCGTTGGAAGCAGCTCGCCCAGGCGGCATCGTCGACGCCGGCCTGATCGGCGACCCGTGTGATGAACGCCGTGGAGTGGTCGCCGCGGTTCTCCCGACCCTGATTCCAGAACACGAGGTCGTGATATTGCCAGTACCGATTCTGCTGGGCGGCGCAGTACGCCCCGGCAGCGAGCTCGAGTGACTCGTTGGCCGCCCCAGAGCCGAGGAAGTCGACATCCTGTGCCTCGAGCCGGACAACCCCGGGCGTGACGAAGTCGGCCACGAGCCGAGGCAGCCCCTGGGTGATCAGCTGCCGGCAGGCCGGGCACTGGAAATCCGCGTAGATCTGGATCACGACGGGGGCGCTCTTCGAGCCGAGGCTGGCGCCGCTCGTCTGATCGGCCGAGTAGACCCCGGGCGGCAGCGTGAGCGCGTTGGTCGGTGCCGCGGCAGGTCGGGTCGCAAGAACCACGAGAACGGCGCCAACGACGACGGCAGCCATCGAAACGACGGCAATCGGCGATCGCCACGCCGGACGGCGGGACGGCCGCTGGCGGGCCCGGTCGCGGTCGTGGGGCTGGTCGAGGCGAGCCTGCGCACGGCGGGCGCGCCGTGTTGGCGGCTGCGGTTGGATGCGTGTCACGGAATTGAAGATCCGGTCTGACCGTTGGTTGGGCATAGGGCCGAATCGCCCGTCCGCGCGGGACCTTCGACGAACCCGAAGACCGACAGGACAGAGTTCGGCGACGGGAATGTCACCAGCCGCGAATTGCGGTCAGGAGCCGGTGATGAACTCCCCGCCGTCGACGCTGATGATGTCGCCGTTGATGAAGTCGGTGCCCTCGCCGGAGAGGGCGAGGATCGCGTTGGCCACGTCCTGCGGGGTCGTCATCCGGCCGGTTGGATTCCGCTTCATCGTGATGTCGATCATCGTCTGGGCCTCAGGGATCTTGAGCAGCGCCGGCGTGACCGTCACGCCCGCCCGGATCGCGTTCACCGTAACGCCCGAGCCCGTCCGGGCGAGCTCCATCGCGAGTTGCCGAACGTGCGATTCGAGCGCGGCCTTCGCCGACGAGACGACGCCGTAGCTCGGCACGACCCGCGTCGAGCCCTCGGACGTCATCGCGAAGACCTTCGAGCCCTTCCCGAGGAAGCCCCGCCGGTACAGGTCCTGGACCCAGTAGACGAAGCTGTTCGCCATCACGTCCTGGGTCATCTCCATCTTCTTGCGATCGACCGCGGCCTTCGGATCGTCGGTGATGAACGGGACGAGGCTGCCGAACGCGAGCGAGTGCATGACCACGCGGACGTACGGGTCGCGGCCCGCCGCACGGGCCGCCTCGAAGCGCGAGCCGAGCTCGTCGAGCGCCGCGGCGCGCTTCTCGTCGTCGGCCGCGTTCATGTTGATATAGAGGACCTCGCGGCCGGTCGCGGCCAGCTCGGCCTTGAGCTGCTCGACCCGCTCGAGGCTCGCCCGGAAGTCCAGGTGGATCCCACAGATGTTGTAGCCGGCCGCCGCGAAGGCCCTCGCCGTCGCCTCGCCCATGCCCGACGAACCGCCCAGAATCAGAGCCCAGCGCTCGCGAGAATCGGTCATCGGCGGAGTCTAGCAGCGGGTTCCGGGCCGCTCGGCAGGCTCGGTGCAGAGCCGCATCGATCGGTCCGGCGCTATCGTGGCGTCCATGGACTTCGGACTCGTCGCCGTCATCCTCCTGCCCCTCGTCTTCATTCAGCTCATCCTGATCCTGGTGGCGCTGCGCGACCTGCTGCAGCCCGAGCGACGGGTCAAGGGCGGCAACAAATGGTTGTGGGCGTTGATCATCGTGCTCGGCGAGGTGCTCGGCCCGCTGCTCTATTTCGCCCTCGGGCGCGAGAACGAGTGACCGTCGCGACCACGAACGCTACGACGCCGGCCATCGAGATCCGCGGCCTCACGAAGCGGTTCGGGTCGGTCGTCGCCGTCGACAATCTCGATCTCGACGTCCCGGCCGGGATCGTGTTCGGCCTGCTCGGCCCGAACGGCGCCGGCAAGACCACCACGATCCGCCTCCTCACGGGCGTCGCCCGGCCGACGTCCGGCTCGGCGACGGTCGGTGGCACGGATGTCGGGTCCTCCAGCGGGATCGAGGCCCGCCGGCGGATCGGGGTCCTCGATCAGGAGCCCCGCTTCTATGGCTGGATGTCGGGTCGCGAGCTGCTCGCATTCGTCGGCGATCTCGTCGGGCTCGATGGCAAGGCGCTCGAGACACGGATCGACGAGACCCTCGAGCGCGTCGGCCTCACCGAAGCCGCGGATCGGCGAATCGGCGGGTATTCGAGCGGGATGCGGCAGCGCCTGGGGATTGGCCAGGCGATCATCGGCAAGCCCGAGATCCTGATCCTCGACGAGCCCGTCTCGTCGCTCGACCCGGAAGGGCGCCGTGATCTGCTCGCGCTGATCGGCGGGCTCCGTGAGAGCGCGACCGTCGTCTTCTCGACGCACGTCCTGTCGGACGTCGAGCGGGTCTGCGACCGAGTCGCGATCCTCGACCGCGGCCGGCTCGTCGCGGAGGCGCCGATCGACGACCTGCTCAGCCGATTCGCGCCGCCGACCTACCGGATCGAGGCCGAGCCGGGTCAGGCAGCGCGTCTCGAGGCCCTCGTCGGTGGGCTCAAACGCCAGCCCTGGGTCACCGACACCCAGGCCGACGGCGACCAACTCCGCGTCTCGGTCGCGGACAACGATCGAGCGGCCGCGGAACTCCTGCCGCTGGTGGCCGCGGTCGGGCTGCGGGTGATCACCTTCGAACGCGAGCGCCCGACGCTCGAGGATGCGTTCCTGCGGCTCGTCGGCTGGGATCAGGAAGACGGCGACGACGAGGAATCCGCCGCGGACGAGGCGGCCGCCGCGGAGCCGGTGTCGTGACCGGTTATCGCGAGCTCCTCGAGAAGGAGATGGTCGAGGCCTGGCGGACCTATCGGCTCGGGGTCGTGGCCGCGCTCT
>DAINSJ010000076.1:4009-7825 GCA_036741375.1 Candidatus Limnocylindrales bacterium | reverse complement strand
CGCGCATCGCGGCCTTCTCCTCGGCCGTGAAGCCGCGGCCGTCGGCGGCGTTTCGTGAGCTCGATTTCTGTGCGGTAGCCATGTCGAGATTCCTTTCGTGGGGTCGGATTGGATGCCCTGATCCTAGGCGGGCGCGACGTCGCGGCTCATGACACAACGCTAGGCGATCTGCGACGAATCGCGTCGCCGCTTCGACTCGGCTCGCCAGACGATCGAAGATTGATATCACCATGTCTCGTGGTGATAACATCGGGCCGATGATCCGGACGCAGATCTCGCTTACCGAGGACCAGATGAAACGGCTCCGGGCGGAGGCTCGTCGGCGTCGCCTGCCCGTCGCCGCCCTCGTGCGGGAAGCGGTCGAGCGCGGCCTGGCGACGCGCTCAGCGGACCGCCAGGCTCAGTTCCGGCGCGCGATGTCCGCCGTCGGCCGGTTCAGGTCGGAGGCCGGCGACACCGCGGCGAGGCACGACGAGCTCGCGGGCGAAACGCGCTGGTGAGCCGCGTCTTCGTCGATACCAGCGCGCTGCTGGCGCTGCTGGACGGGGCCGATGCCCGGCACGAGGCCACGAAGGCGGCGTTCGCCGACATGGTCCTCGACGACCTGATCACCCACGGCTATGTGGTCGCCGAGTCCATCGCTGTCGCACGTCGACGGTTCGGGGTCGATGGCGTCGTCGCGCTTCTCGATGATCTGCTGCCGATCGTTGATCTTGTCCCGGTCGATGCGGTTCTGCACGCCGCTGCTCTCACCCGCTACCGCGCAGCCCTCCCCTCGGAGACCTCGTTCGTCGACCAGGTGAGCCTCGCGGTCATCGCCCGCGAACGCGTCGACGCGGTGTTCGCGCTCGACGATGACCTCGCGGCCGCAGGCGTGAGGCTGGTGCCCCACAGCGATTGAGCGCGCGCGACTTGACGGGGCGTGCGACCCTCAACGCGCACAGCAACGCGGAGCGAGAAGAGAAAGGAGCGTCATGGGAGCAGTCATGTCCAGCCAGAAGGTGATCACCTCCTTGGAAGACATGAGGTCCCATGCGCACGCTCAATCTCGGAATCCTCGCCCACGTCGACGCCGGTAAGACCACCCTCGCCGAGCGTCTCCTTTTCACCACCGGCGCGATCGGGCACATCGGGAGCGTCGACGCCGGCACCACCCAAACCGCCTCGCTCGAGCTCGAACGCGAGCGCGGCATCACGATTCGCTCCGCGGTTGCCTCGTTCCTCGTTGGCGACCTCGCGGTCAATCTCGTCGACACGCCCGGCCACCCCGACTTCATCGCCGAGGTCGAGCGGGTCCTCGGCGTGGAGCATCGCCGCGATCGCCGAAACGTCATCGAGACCGCCGGCGGCGATGGCCGTGATCATGTCGAACGCCTCGATCGCATGCGGGCGGATGTCCGTCCCATTCATCAGGTAGAAGAGCCGGACAGCGACCCAGCCGAGGCGCTTGTTGCCATCCACGAGCGGGTGACCCGCGACGATCGACTGGAGGAGCGCAGCCGCCTTGGCGTCGAGGGCCGGATAGGCCTCTTCGCCGAAGGCGCTCGCCTGCGGTCGAGCAGCCGCTGCCTGGAGGAGTCCGACGTCGCGCACGTCGGCCCGTCCGCCAACCGCAGCCTCGGCCGCGGCGAGCAGATCGTCGAGGTCGAGGTACTCCGTCACATACCGCCGAGGCGCCGAAGGAGTTCGGCGTCCTCGGCAACGATCCGGGCGAGGTGCTCGTCACGTCGGCGGACTCGACTCGAGACATAGGCTGCGATTGCCTCGCGCGCGACCTCCTGCATCGATCGGTGCTCGCGACGAGCGGCCTCCCGAAGAGCTTCTGTCTCCTCACGGGAGAGGCGCAAGGTCATCGGCATAGGCCAACGATACCGCGTGGTATCACGGTGTCAACTGCAACGGCGCGGCGGGTGTCTGGCGGGTCTCGCTCTCGTAGGATCTGACGATGGGAAAGCCGCGGTTCACGATGGTCGTCCTGCTCGTCGAGGACATCGCCCGGTCCCTGGCGTTCTACCGGCACTTGGGGATCGAGTTCCCGGAAGGCGCCGACGAACGGCGCGACGTCGGCGTCGACATCGGCGACGGGCGCACCATCATCTGGACGACGACGTTCGGTCGCAACGACCCGAACCGAACGCCGCCATCGGGCGGGTCGCGGATCATGCTCGAGTTCTTCGTCGAGGGGAGCGCCGCGGTCGACGCCACATTCGCCGAGCTCGCGGCGGCCGGCTACAGCGTCGTTCGCGAGCCGTTCGTGACCAGCTTCGACGCCTACATGTGCCTGGTCGACGATCCGGACGGCAACACGGTGCTCGTCACGGCAGGCTGACGATCCGCGCTGACGCCGCTGACGAACGCCCGGCGGACGCTCTGACGGATACTGCTCGTCTCACAGAGGGCACCGACCGTGACCGAGCCCGACACCGTTCCTCCAAGCCAGGACTTCTGGCGCGACTACCTCGAGAAGGGCGAGCCTTACATCCGGGTCGGCCGGAAGGTGTTCAGCGCCATCCCGAGCGATCCGCGCTGCCGGCTGTGCACGGCGCCGTTCGCCGGGCTCGGTGCGCCGTTGATGCGGGTGATCGGGCGGACGCCTTCGATCGCAAACCCGCACCTCTGCACCGCCTGCCAGAACGCGCTGATCAAATACCACGGCGGGGCCGAGGTGACCGGGACGATGCTGTTCGCCGACGTCAGGGGCTCGACGGCGCTCGCCGAGCGGATGTCGCCGGCCGAGTTCAAGGCACTCATGGAGCGGTTCTACGGGGCGGCCAGCCGGGCCGTGATCCACCACGACGGCGCCATCGACAAGTTCGTCGGCGATGAGCTGGTGGCGTTCTTCTACCCGGCGCTCGCAGGTGAGCGGCACGTCGCGGCAGCGATCGGGGCGGCGCAGGAGCTCCTGCGCGAGACCGGCCACGAGGATCCCGGCGGGCCGTGGGCACCCATCGGGGCCGGCGTCCACACGGGCAAGGTCTGGTTCGGCGCGATCGGCGAGGGGTCCCACGTCGAGCTGACGTCGCTCGGTGACGTCGTGAACACCACGGCCAGGCTCGCGGGCGTCGCGGGCGCCGGCGAGATCCTCGTCACGACGGAGGCCGCCTCCTCGATCGGGCTCGACGGAAACCTCGAACGGCGGTCGCTCGAGCTCAAGGGTAAGGAACAGCCGATCGACGTGGTGGTCGTCGGCGTCGGGGTGCAGATCCGCTAGCCGCTCAGCCGTCCAGGGCCTCGATCGTCGCCTCCGAGGGTGGTTGCTCGGCCTGGATCCGGCGCGCGGCCGCTTCGGCGCCCGCGCATGACGCGCAGGACGTTGCCGCCCGCGATCGCGCGGACGTCATTCTCGGCGTAACCGCGCCGAAGCAGCTCGGCGATCAGGCCGGTGCGGGACGTCTGAGGACGCGTTCTTCGCCGCGCACGGCTAGCGTCGCGAACCGCGCTCACTCCTCGCGCGTGTACGTCCGCACGACACCGCCAAGCCGGCGGCGAATGCCCTTCAGGCCATCCCGCATGACCGCGTGGTGGTTGAGCCGGAAGATCGCATCGACGAAGGGCACGGGAGCGAGCAGGTTCATCCACGCTCGGGTCGTCCGGATCGCCCAGACGTAGCGAACGACCGTCCGCTCGCCGTCCGGACGGAGCGACCAGTCACCGACACCCTCGAGCTCCCCGGTCGCCGAGCCTACGAGCGACGTGGGCGGCTCCCGATCGGTGACCCGCATGTCGAATGCGAGCCGGTAGGGGAGCCTGCCGACGAACGTCATCCGGTTGACGACGCCGATCAGGTTCTCGTCGCCCTCGCGGAGTCGCTCGACG
>DAINSJ010000076.1:0-3909 GCA_036741375.1 Candidatus Limnocylindrales bacterium | reverse complement strand
GTCGCGCGTTTGCAGGCGATGGTCGCGAGAGTCAACCTGCTCGATCCGGGACCCATCAATGCGTTCTCGCGGCTCCCGGCCGCGACGGCCGCCGCCATCCTGACCATTGGGGTTCCGATCGGGTGCACGCGGCCCATCCCGACGCGTCGTATGTCAACACGACCCTCACGACGCTCGCCGAGGCCTGTCGCGAGCTCGGCATCCCCGAGGCATCGCCCCTGGACGAGCTCCGGGAGGTCGTTCGCCACGAGGCAGCCCAGCTTGCCTTCGCCCGCACCCACGCCGCCGACGAGTCCGCCGGACACTCGGGCCCCTCGGAGGACTTCGCGCTCGCGTTCGAGAAAGGCCGATAAACGAGCGTTGGCCGGGGGTAGGATGGGTCCGTGGATCGGAGTCGGATCGAGACCCTTCAGGCGAGCCTGCCCTTCTACACGTGGTACGGGCGCTCGCCCCATCCGAGGCGCGAGGGACAGCCGGGCGTCGTCGATCTTCTCTTCGGGAACCCGCACGACATGCCGCTCCCCGCGTTCATGGACGCGGTCAGGGCACAGTTCGAGCCGCAGAATCCCTCCTGGTTCGCGTACATGCTCGACCATCCCGCAGCGACCACCGCGGTGGCTGCCGATCTGGCCGCCCACACCGGGCTCCCGTGGCGGAGCGAGGACATCGCGATGACCACCGGAGGCTGGGGAGCCATCGCGATCGCGATCAGGATGCTCACCGAGCCCGGTGACGAGGTCATCTACTACGACCCCCCGTGGTTCTTCTACGACATCCTGGTGCGCGGAGCCGAGGCTGTTCCCGTTGTGCTGACGCTCGAGGCTCCGCGGTTCTCGCCCGACCCGCAGCAGTTAGCCGAGGCAATCACGCCCCGCACCCGCGCGGTGCTCCTCAACACGCCGCACAACCCCAGCGGGCGGGTCCTCGACGCCTCCGAGCTCGATGCGATCGCGCAGGTGCTCCGGGACGCGTCGGCTCGATACGGGCGGCCGATCTACCTGCTGTCCGATGAGGCCTATCGATTGATCGTCATGGATGGCCAGCGCGCGGCAAGCCCCTCCGAGCACTATGACCACACGCTCGTCCTGTACTCGTACGGCAAGCAGCTGCTCGCGCCCGGGCACCGGATCGGCTACCTGGCCATCTCGCCGCGGATCGAGGACGCCCCGCGGCTCCGCGAAGCCGCGACGCTCACCCGATTCGTGAACGGCTTCGGTTTCCCGAGCAACGTCCTTCAGCGCGCCCTGCCGGACTTCGCCCCCATCTGCATCGACATGGCTGCCATCAAGCGCCGGCGCGACCTCCTCGTGTCGGTGCTCGCCCAGCACGGCTACGAGCCCACGAACCCGGAGGGAACCTTCTACATCATGGCCCGCAGCCCCGACCCCGACGACGAGGCGTATGTCGCCGGCCTGGCCGCGGAGGACTTCTACGTCCTGCCCGGCACGACCGTCAAGATGCCCGGCTGGTTCCGGATCTCGTTGACCGCGAGCGACGCGATGGTCGAGGCCGCCGCAGAGCGCTTCGCCAGGGTTCCCATCGGCGCCTGATTGCAGGCAGGCCGGGTGTACGGTTGAATGGGGCCACGCATCGCCGTGGCGGAAAGGTGGACGACATGGCCGAGGATCGACTGCATGGAGCGGCTGATGAGGTCAAAGGCACGATCAAGGAAGGGACTGGCAAGGTGACCGGCGATCGGTCGACCGAGGTGTCCGGCAAACTCGATCGAGCCAAGGGAAAGATCGAAGGGAAGGTCGGCCAGGCCAAGGACGCGATCCGGCGGGCGGGCGGACGCCCCCGCTGACCGCCGATCCACCTAGCCTGCGCCTTCGGGTGTGACGACGATGCGGCAAGTCGCGCTCGGCAGGCCGTCACGGGACCTGCACATGCTGTGCTGTTCTGTGTATCTTTCGATCCAGGCCGAGAACGTCGAACCGAGTTAATGTCGTGCTCGACGACGAGCACTCCACGAAGCTTCGGCGCCTGACCGAGCGGACCCACACGAATCCGGGGACGATCCCTCGTGCGTTCGAGCGGGCGGAGCAGGGGAGCGATGAGGCCCGCTCGGGCCTTGGAACACCGCTCGAAGACCTTTGATCGATGGCGACCGTCGTCGTCACCCCGACCGCCGCCAGCGATCTGATCGGTCTGATCGCCACGCACAGCCTGCCGGCGGACACAATCGCCCGGTTCAAGCGATCCGTCGCCTCGCTCGCCAGCTTTCCGATGATCGGCGCGCCGCTCGATGGCAGATGGGTGGCCTACCGCTTCGTTCTGGGCCCGTGGCGTTGGATGCTCGTGGTGTACCTGTACGACGAGACCGACGACCGCGTCGCCATCGTCACGATTCAGGATGGCCGGTCGAGCCGGGAGGCGACGTCCGCCAGATCGTGACAACGATGAGTATCGTGAGAAACCACTACCAGATGGTGACGCTACCCGCCGTGTCATACGCACGGATTCGCTCATCCTTTGTCACCAGTCGCCAGCCGTGCTCGATGGCGGTCGCGTAGATGAGCCGATCAGATAGGTCGCGAGGAAAGGATCTCGGGAGCTCGGCCGCTCGAGCAGCGATCGCCGGGGTCAGGGATGCCGTCCGGACCTCACGCGCGAGCTGCTCGAGCCAGGACCTCAACGGAATGGGGAGAATCAGGCGACGCGTGCCGAGCCAGGCCAACTCCACCCAGCTGATCGCCGCGACCGCGAGCTCGTCGGCCGAGGACATGGCACTCGTCGCCCCGGCACTGAGGCGCTCCGGCTCGTCGGCCCACCAATGCAGGATGTGCGTGTCGAGGAGGACGGTCGTCACGGGAGATCCCACTCGTCCGACATCGGTGAGAACAGCTCCTCGTCGGTCTCGACGTTCGTCTGGACAAGACCGAGGAACCGGCCGCGAAGGGCCGCTCCGCGGCGGGCAGGAACGAGGCGCGCGACGAGGCGGCCGTGGCGAGTGATCTCAATCTCCTCGCCGGCCTCGACCTCGTCGAGCAGCGCGAGGATCTTCGCCTTCGCCTCCGTCGCGCTCACCACCTTGCCCATGTGGTCAGAATACTGGTCAGATAATCGCGCGTCCACCACAGATCGATCGTAGGGGACAGGCGACCGATCCGATCGGGGCCAACCAGCAGTGGGCCCAGATCGACCACGCGATCGTCGACGCGGCCCCGGCGGTCATGGCGTTCAATCAGACAGCGCTGACCCTGGTATCGGCTCGCGTCGGTGGCTTCCAGGACCACCCGGTCCTGCGGGTCATGTACGACCAGCTGTTGGTCAGGTAGTCCCTCGCACCGCTAGCGGGCCTCGGCGAGCTGATCGGCGAGGTCGTTGAGTGAGCCGGTGATCTTGTTCAGGATCGGCATGTAGATCGGGCTGCATGCGTTGCTGCAGCGCGTTGCCAGCTCCGAGAGGACGCGCATCCGCTCTTCCATGACCGCCCACGCCGCGTCGCGATGTGGCAATAGGTAATCGACGCCGTAGAACAGCTCGAACGTGGGCCCCGCGGTCGCTCCCGGGTGCTCCGGACCGACGGGCAGGCGCGTCACGAGGCCGCCGAGTGGCTTGATAACTGTCGCCATCAGCCCGACGGCCACCTTGGCCAGGACCCCGAGCTGGTCGTCCGTCTCGTCGGTGTGGGCGAAGTATCGGGCCAGCAGCTGCAGGATCACCTCGTAGACCGCGTTGAGGAGGTCGACGCAGCGGCCGGTAAACGAGTCCGTGATGATCGGCACGGGGAGGCCGTCCTCGCGCTAGCCGTGAGTCCTTCGTGAATCCCTGGTGACGGCATCGGCATCATCCGCCGCTCGTCAAACGGTGTGGGCGGGCGACCTGACCTCCCTTGTCAATCCTCGATCCGGCGAACGGAGAACGGCCCGCGGTAAGGTAGGACTCGTGGAAGAACGGGCACTGGAC
>DAINSJ010000075.1:0-7937 GCA_036741375.1 Candidatus Limnocylindrales bacterium | reverse complement strand
GGGCGCATCGTCCGTCCCGTGAGGCGGCCGAGCGACCAGCAGACCCGGCACCGCCGCAACGGCGGTGGCTCCAGACGGGAGAGGTCTATCCAGATCCGTGCCGAAGGGCCCGGGTCTTTTTGATTGGCTGGGGCCGCCTCGCGAGCGCGATAGAGGCGATGAGCTAGATGCCTGCCTCAGTCGTGGTCGGGCTGCAATGGGGCGACGAGGGCAAGGGCAAGACGACCGACTTCCTCGCCGAGCAGGTCGCGATGGTCGTTCGGTACCAGGGTGGCGACAACGCCGGCCACACCGTGGTCAGCGGCGACGAGGTCCTCAAGCTCCACCTCGTGCCGTCCGGCGTGCTGTACCCGCACATCACATCGGTCATCGGCAACGGTGTCGTGGTGAACCCCGCGACGTTGATCGATGAGCTGGACATGCTTACCGCCCGCGGGATCGACGTCTCGCGCGTCCGGGTCAGCCGTGCGGCGCACGTGATCATGCCGTACCACGTCGCGCTCGATCGCGGCAACGAGGCCCGGCTCGGCGGGTCGAAGGTCGGCACGACGGGCCGCGGGATCGGGCCCGCATACGCGGATCGCGCGTGGCGGCTCGGCCTGCGGATGGAGGACCTCCTCAGCCGGGAGGTTCTGCGATCCAGGCTCGAACGCGTCCTCGGCGACAAGAACATGGTCCTCGGCGACATGGGCGCCGAAGCCTTCGACATCGAGGTCCTCGTCGACCAGGCGGCGGCCTGGGGCGACCGCCTCGAGAACCACCTCGACGACACGACGTGGCTCGTCCAGGCCGCCCTGGCGCGGGGCGAGCACGTCCTCCTCGAGGGCGCCCAGGGGACGCTGCTCGACCTCGACCATGGCAGCTACCCCTATGTGACCTCGTCGAGCGCGGTCGCGGGCGGCGCGTGCACCGGCGGCGGGATCGGGCCGCTCCAGGTCGACGAGGTCATGGGGGTCATGAAGGCGTATGCCACGCGAGTGGGATCCGGGCCGTTCCCGACCGAGCTCCTCGACGGCATCGGCGAGGGGATTGCGGCGCGAGGCCACGAGGTCGGCACGACGACCGGGAGGCCCCGTCGGGTCGGCTGGTTCGACGCGGTTCCGCTGCGATTTGCCGTCGCGGTGAACTCGGTCAGCAGCATCATGCTCAACAAGCTCGACATCCTGTCGGGGCTCGAGTCCCTCCAGCTCTGCACGGCCTACAACGTCGACGGCCAGCGACTCGAGCACTGGCCCTCCTCGGCCGCGGTCCTTGCGCGCGCCGAGCCGATCTATGAGACCTTCGAGGGCTGGGACCAGCCGATCCACGACGTGCGGGCGCTCGGCGACCTCCCCGAGAACGCACGGCGCTACGTGGCGGCGCTCGAGGCCCTCGCCGGCGTGCCGATCGTTCTGGTCTCAGTCGGGCCGGAACGGACCCAGACGATCGAGCGGGCGTGGCGCCCGATGCGCCGCCGCCCCGGGGTTCGGATCGCGTGACGCTCGTGGCTCCGACCCGGATCCTCATCGTCGGCGGCGGTGGGCGGGAGCACGCCCTCGCCTGGAAGCTGGCTGCCGAGCCGGGTGTCAACGAGATCATCGTGGCCCCCGGCAGCGCGGGGATAGCGACCGAGCCGCGGGTCCGATGCCTCTACGGACTTGATCCGCTCGATCCGGGAGCCGTGGTCGCCGCAGCGCGGTCGATCGCCGCGGAGCTGGTCGTGATCGGGCCCGAGGCGCCACTGGCCGTCGGGGTGGTCGACGCGTTGGCGGAGGCCGGCGTCGCTGTCTTTGGCCCGACTCGAGCGGCGGCGCAGCTCGAGACTTCGAAGGCGTACTGCCACGAGGTCGCGGCTGCCGCCGGCGTCCCGATGGCCGGCGCCCGGGCGTTCGCGGCCGGCGAGCTCGAGGCCGCGGCGTCCTTCATTCGAGAGCTCGACTCGACGGGCCGCGGCGTCGTGCTCAAGGCCGACGGCCTCGCAGCCGGCAAGGGCGTCATCGTCACGGACTCCCTCGAACAGGCGCTCGAGCTGGCGCCGAGCTTCCTTGTCGGCCGGCCCAGCGGGGATGCTGCGCTCGTGATCGAGGAGCGCCTGGAGGGCCGCGAGGCGAGTGCCATTGCGATCTGCGATGGCACGCGGGCCGTCGCCCTTCCCGCGGCGCGGGACTACAAGCGGCTGTGCGACGACGATCAGGGCCCGAACACGGGCGGCATGGGCGCGTACTCGCCGCTGCCCGACCTCGACGACGCCGCGGTCGAGCGCGTTCTTGAAACGGTGCATCGACCGATCCTGGCCGAGATGGAGCGCCGCGGCCGTCCGTTCCGAGGCTTTCTCTATGTGGGCCTGATCCTGACCACAGATGGGCCCATGCTCCTCGAGTGCAACGTCCGGCTCGGCGACCCCGAGGCGCAGGTGATCCTGCCGCGGGTCAGCGCGCCGCTCGGAACGATCCTGCTCGCGGCCGCGAAGGGGCGGATCCCCGAGTCGCTTCCGGCGCTCGTGCCAAGTACGGCGGGCGCGGCGGTCGGGATCGTCCTCGCCGCGAAGGGCTATCCGGGTCAGCCGAAGCGCGGCGACCTGATCGTTGGCCTCGAGAACGCGATGGCGCAGGATGCGCTCGTCTTCCACGCCGGCACGTTCGGACGGCCACAGGGCGGCTTCGGGACGAGCGGCGGCCGCGTCCTCACGGTCGTCGGGCGCGGTCGGACCGTCGAGGACGCGCGCGTGCAGAGCGAGCGAGCCGCGGACGCGATCTCGTGGGACGGGATGCAGCGTCGCCGCGACATCGCCTCGGATACGGCGCAGCCCGCAGCCCTTGTCGGAGCCGCTCGATGATCCGGCGCTACACGCTTCCGGAGATGGGCGCCCTCTGGAGCGACGACGCCCGATTCGAGCACATGCTCCGGGTCGAGATCGAGGTCGTGAGGGCGCAGGCGTCGCGCGGCACCGTCCCCGGGGACGCGCTCGCCGCCATCGAATCACGAGCCCGAGTCGACGTCGAGCGGATCGCCGAGATCGAGAAGGCGACCGACCACGACGTGATCGCTTTCGTCTCGCAGGTCGCCGAGACGGTCGGACCCGAAGGTCGCTTCCTGCATCTCGGGCTGACATCGTCGGACGTCGTCGACAGCGCCCTCGCGCTCCAGCTTCGCGCGGCCGGCGAGCTGCTCTTGCGCGATTGCGACCGGCTCATCGCCGTGCTGGTGGCGCGGGCTCGTGCCGAGGCGGACACGGTGATGATGGGCCGGACGCATTCGGTCCACGCCGAACCGACGACGTTCGGTCTGAAGCTCGCCGGCTGGGCGTTCGAGGTCGACCGCGGCCGACGCCGCCTCGCCGAAGCCGTCGACGAGATCGGGACCGGCAAGCTCTCGGGTCCGGTCGGCACGTACAGCCACCTCGGCCCCGAGATCGAGGACGAGGTCCTTGGACGGCTCGGATTGCGCGTCGACCCCGCCAGCACGCAGATCGTCCAGCGCGACCGCCACGCGGCGCTTCTGACGGCGATCGCGATCCTCGGTGGCAGCCTCGAGCGCTTCGCGACCGAGGTCCGGAACCTCCAGCACACCGAGATCGGCGAGGTCATGGAGCCGTTCAAGGCGGGGCAGAAGGGCTCGTCGGCGATGCCGCACAAGCGCAACCCGATCCTGTCCGAGCGGATCGCGGGTCTCGCCCGCGTGCTTCGCGGCTACGCTCACACGGCGCTCGAGGACCAGCCGCTCTGGCACGAGCGCGACATCAGCCACAGCTCGGCAGAGCGGGTGATCCTGCCCGACGCGACGATCCTGCTCGACTACATGCTCCAGAAGATGGCGGGCCTCGTCGAAGGCCTGATCGTGCGGTCCGAGCGGATGCTCGAGAACATCCAGCGCGGCCTGGGGCTGCATGCGAGCTCGCGCGTCCTCGTCGCCCTCGTGGGGGACGGCGACATGGCCCGCGAGGAGGCCTACACGATCGTCCAGCGCGCCTCCCTCCAGGCAGCGGACGAGCGACGGCCGCTCCGGGAGCTGCTCGCCCTGGACCCGGTCGTCGCCCGCAAGCTCAGCCTCGCCCAGCTCGACGCCTGCTTCGACGATCGGCGTCATCTCACCCACGTCCCCGAGGTCATCGCCCGCCTCGCGACGCTCGAAGGCGCGGTCCATGCTCGCTGAGGCATTCCTGCGATCGGGGAAGGTCCGCGACCTGTCGACGTTGAACGACGGGCGGCTCCTCATGGTCACGTCAGACCGCGTGTCCGCCTTTGACGTTGTCCTCCCGACGCTGATTCCCGACAAGGGGCGCGTGCTCACCGGACTCTCGCGGTTCTGGTTCGCCGAAACGACGTCGATCATCCCAAACCACCTGCTGGCAACGGACCCGTCGGTCCTGACGGACACGTACGCCGCCGACCTCCGGCGGGCCGGGCACGAGCCACCAGACTTCGGGCCGCTGGGCCCGATCCGGGGGCGGATCATGATCTGCCGCCCGGCGCGCGTCGTCCCGATCGAGGCGGTTGTCCGTGGTTACCTCGCCGGCTCCGGCTGGAAGGAGTACCAGGAGCGCGGCACCGTCTGCGGGATCGAGTTGCCGGCGGGCTTGCGAGAGAGCGACCAGCTCCCGGAACCGATCTTCACGCCTGCCACGAAGGCCGAGCAGGGCGAGCACGACGAGAACATCAGCTTCGACGGGATGGTCGAGCACATCGTTGAGGCAGGCCGGATTGGATCCAGGAAGGCGGCGGGGATACTGGCCGAGGCGATCCGCAACCGTGCCCTGCGTCTCTACGGCTACGGAGCCGCGGTCGCCGCGCGACGGGGCATCCTGCTCGCAGACACGAAGTTCGAGTTCGGGCTTGTCGGCGATCCGGTGCCGCCGTCGGACCCCGGACCGCCCGAGGAGTGGCTTGCGCAGACACCGCAGGGCCGGTCGTCGGGCGAGTCGTTTGCGTTCGAGCGGATCGACACGTACCTCACCTTGATCGACGAGGTCATGACACCCGACTCATCCCGCTTCTGGGATGCCGCCGCGTACGAACCGGGGCGAGCACAGGCGAGCTTCGACAAGCAGTTCCTCCGCGACTGGCTCGTGGCCCAGGGATGGGACAAGACCCCGCCAGGGCCGGAGCTCCCCCCGGACGTCATCGACGGCACGCGCTCCCGCTACATCGAGGCGTACGAACGCATCACGGGCGCGAGCTTCGCTCGGTACCTCGCCGACGACGTGATCGCCCCATGAGCGAGTACCGGTTCGCGGTGAACGTGACGCCGAAGGCAGGGATCCTCGATCCCCAGGGCCGCGCGGTCGAGTCGAGCCTCGGGCATCTCGGGATCGAGGGAGTCTCGGCCATCCGGGTCGGGCGCCGCATCGAGCTGACGGCCGCCGCCGAAAACGCCGACGCGGCGCGCGCGATCGTCGAGCGGCTCGGGCGCGAGCTCCTGTCGAACCCACTCATCGAGTCGTTCGACGTCGAGACGCTCGGATGACCCGTATCGGCGTCGTCGTCTTTCCGGGTTCGAACTGCGACCGCGACACGATGCACGGCGTCGAGCTGGCGGGCGGCGAGCCGGTCCAGCTCTGGCACGAACAGGCCTCGCTGGAGGCCGTGGACGCGGTGATCCTGCCAGGCGGATTTGCGTATGGCGACTACCTGCGCGCCGGGGTGATCGCGCGCTTCAGCCCGGTCATGCGGGCCGTCTCGGCGTTCGCGGCGGACGGCGGTCTCGTGCTCGGGATCTGCAATGGCTTCCAGGTCCTCGCCGAGGCCGGGCTCGTGCCCGGGGCGCTGCTTCGGAACCGGAACCTTCGGTTCCTCGGTCGCGACGTCCAGATCGCGGTGGAGCGCGACGACACGCCGTTCACCCGCCTCGCCAGCCCCAGGCGACCGCTCCGGATGCCGATCGCCCACGGCGAGGGCTGCTACTTCGCCGACGCGGCGACCCTCGACGACCTCGAGCGCAGCGGGCAGGTCCTGTTCCGGTACGTTCGAGCCGACGCCAGTCCCGCTGGTGATGACGACGCCGCGAACCCGAACGGCAGCCTGCGGGCGATCGCCGGCGTGATGAACGCTGCCGGTAACGTCGCCGGGCTCATGCCGCATCCCGAGCGCGCGTCAGAGGCGATCCTCGGCTCCGAGGACGGCCTCGGGATCCTGCGGTCCTTCGTGGAGGCGGCGCGAGTCGCGGGCCGCGCGGGCATGGCGGTGGCGGGGTGACGATGACCGCGTCGGCACCCGACGTCGAGCCGGTGCCGGACCCCGTGCCGTTGCACCGGTCGCTCGGCCTGACCGACGACGAGCTCGAGGGCATCCGCGAGCGTCTCGGCCGCCAGCCGAACGACCTCGAGCTCGCGATGTTCAGCGTCATGTGGAGCGAGCACTGCTCGTACAAGAGCAGCCGGCCGCTGCTCGCGACCCTGCCGACCGCGGGCCGTGACGTCGTCGCCGGTCCCGGCGAGAACGCGGGGGTGATCTCGATCGGTGATGGTCTCGCCGTCGCGTTCAAGATCGAATCGCACAACCATCCATCCTCGGTCGAGCCGTACCAGGGCGCCGCCACGGGCGTCGGCGGCATCCTCCGCGACATCTTCACGATGGGCGCCCGCCCGATCGCGGTCCTCGACGCGCTCCGCTTCGGGGATCCCGGCGAGGCGCGCACGCGGCACCTCGTCGACGGGGTCGTGCGGGGTGTCGGCGGTTACGGCAACTGCGTCGGTGTGCCCACGGTCGGTGGCGAGCTCGTCTTCGATTCCTCGTACGCCGGCAACCCGCTCGTGAACGTCATGGCGATCGGCCTCCTCGACGAGCGGCACCTGACCCGCGCTGCCGCGCCCGGGCCCGGCAACCTCGCGGTGCTCTTTGGCAGCGCGACGGGACGGGACGGGATCGGGGGGGCGTCGGTGCTCGCCTCGGCAACCTTCGGGGAGGCGG
Organism: Candidatus Limnocylindrales bacterium; assembly: GCA_036741375.1. Taxonomy (GTDB): domain Bacteria; phylum Chloroflexota; class Limnocylindria; order Limnocylindrales; family CSP1-4; genus UBA5189. The sequence goes on along the minus strand of DAINSJ010000075.1, from coordinate 1,053 downwards.
ACGGCTCGAAGCGGCCGTCCGTCCAGGTCGGCGACCCGTTCGCGGAGAAGCTACTCATCGAAGCCTCGCTCGAGCTGATCGAGCAGGGGCTCGTCGAAGGGCTCCAGGACCTGGGCGCCGCGGGCATCACCTGCGCCACGTCCGAGACCGCCGATCGCGCCGGCACCGGCATCCGCGTCGATCTCGACGCGATCCCGCGGCGCGAGCCCGGCATGGAGCCGTTCGAGGTGATGATCTCGGAGAGCCAGGAGCGGATGCTCGCGATCGTCCGCCCCGATCGGGTCGCCGAGGTCGCTGCGGTGTGTGAGCGGTGGGGGCTCGGCTGGGCGGTGATCGGCGAGGTCTCGGACGACGGGGACATCACGGTCGTGGAGGCGGGTCGCGAACTCGCCCGCATCCCCGCCGCCGCGCTGACGTCCGACGCGATCGTCCATTACCGGCTCGCCGACCCGCCCGCTCGACGTCGCGCCGCCCCCGCACCCGGGGCGCCGATTGGCGCGAGCGACCAGCTGCCGGAGCGCGGCCAGGATCCGGGTGCGGTCCTTCTGGCCCTCCTGGGATCGCCGAATCTCGCTTCGAGGCGGCCTGTCTTCGAGCAATACGACTCCACCGTGCAGGCGAACACGATCGCCGGGCCCGGGCACGGCGCAGCGGTGATCCGGATCCGTGGAACCTCGAAGGCACTCGTGGCATCGACCGACGGCAACGCGGCCGTCGGGGCGGTGGATCCCTGGCTGGGCGCGGCTCTCAGCGTCGCGGAGGCCACGCGCAACGTCTCGATCACCGGGGCGCGGCCGCTCGGGGTGACGAACTGCCTGAACTTCGGCGACCCGACGCGGCCAGAGGCGTTCTGGCAGCTCAGCGAGGCCGTCCGCGGCCTCGGCGATGCGTGCCGGGCACTCGACCTGCCCGTCACCGGCGGCAACGTGTCGCTCTACAACGAATCATCGGGCGGCGCGATCCTGCCGACGCCGGAGATCGGCGTCGTCGGCCTCATCGATGATGTCTCGCTGCTCGTCGGGCCCGCGTTCGACCGCGATGGAGACGTGATCG